>JAISSL010000054.1 GCA_031273145.1 Zoogloeaceae bacterium
CCTGCCGCGCCGTAATCCCGCCGCTTTCAAAACCCACTTTCTTCCAAGCCTTCCGCGCCGCTCCCATGTTGTTGCGAAAGGCTTCCAAATCCGCAACCTCGATGTTCCGCGACACGCCGCCCAGAGTGGTCTTCAACAGGCGCGTGATGTCCCATCGTTCGCCGCGTAGCTGGTCTGGGGACAGGATAATCGAATGCGATTGTCCCTTGGCCTTTTCCGCAGCGTCTCTCTGGCGCTTGTCTGCCCGAAACCGCTCTTTGGCGTCTCCGACGTGGGCTTTCGCGCCTGAGCGCCAGTCATGTCCGGTTGTTTTCTTGTCCATGATGAGCCTCTTCCTTACCGCAGGCCAATCTCAGAGGCAAGCGGTTCGCCAGTTTGCGGGTCTGTCTTGCCTCGCAAATTTTCCTTGCCTTTTTCAAACCATTGTGCTAACTTGTCATCTAAAGGTGCGCCCTCTGAGTGAGCACGGGTCAATAACCCGGAAGCTGGCAGAATAAGTGACGCGCCTTTTCCTTTTTCTGCGCCCTGCTCGTACAGGGTCACGTCTGAAACAGAGGCGCTATGGGTAAGGTTCTGACCTTCCTTGCCATGCCCGCCCATCATTCCGTGTACAGTGAATCGAATGTAGTAGGTCTTGCCATCCCGTTCAAAGTTGTTGACGTAGTGGTGATACCCGGCGATATTTGAGGTATGGTCTTTGTGTCCCGGCCTTGGTTCTTCAAGTTCAGAAGTCATTGGGATGGCGGCTTTAAACAGGCTGTCAAATGCCCGGACAATTTTCTCCATGCCAAAACCTTTGTGCCGCAGGATTTTCCCGACCTTGTTGACCGGGAAAGTTACCTTTCTCCCGTCATGCTCATTTGGAATGTCCTTAAATTTTCCGAATAGTTCTTCAGCTTCCTTCTGGTCTGCCACTGGTTCTACGCCATCAAGATTCATTGGCATCTGTCCTTCCAGCATGGCCACGCCCTTGACGGCTTCAAAATCTCCAAACCATTGTTTGAATTCAGGCGTGCGAACCTCTACCCACAGGTTGTAATCCAGCTTCGTTTTCCCGGACTGTTTTGCCCGCTTGTAGGCATCTTTCCCGCCATAGGCTCGTTCTGCGCCTTTGAACGAGGGAGAATCAGGCGCTGGGACTTTATACTTCCCGGACAATAACATCCGCAAAGCCTTGATACGCTCAATCGCAAACGGCTTCACCTGCCGATTGTCAAGTTTCAAGCGCCATGCGTTGATCTGCGACGCATAGCCCAAGCTTGTCCACACGTCCATTTCAGTATTCTTCTGTTTCGCCGGTCATTTCCGGTTGTGCTTTGACCAGCGTAGCAAACAGATTGGCCTGTTCTTCATCCAGCATCATTGTCTTGGCAAGGAATTCCCGCATGACGGCTTCGCTTGCGCCCAGTTCCTTCATCTGCTGCATGGCCTGCACCAGCATCATGCCCGCATTCATGGCATTGGCGCGGGTGCTTTGTTTTTCGGCTTCCAGGGCGGAGATAGACCCGTAGAAATTGATTTTCCACGGCCTTTTGTTCGGCTCAAACACGACGCCCAAAGAGGACATGGTGTGCCGGTCAATGATGCTGTCGAAGAATTCTGCCAGGGAACAACGGATGACCCGCGCCGATTCTGCCGCCTGCGCCGAGGTACGAAAGAATCCGCCTTCCCCAAGCCCGCCGGATAACTGATCGGAAAAGCCGATCATGGACAGGTCAACGCCCAACGCCCCTGCCAACAGGCGGGCATGAAACACCACGTCCTCAGTCGTGATGTTGTTTGACCGGGCGCTCTGGTTGAACGGCGTCAAACTGGCAACCTGCTTTTCGTTCCAGATCGGCAGGAAATGGCGGACGCGCTCAAACACTGGCGTACCATTCTTAACCGCGTCCTCTGCCCGCGCCTTTGAGCGGTTCAACATGCTTATCATGTTGGCGGTGAATTTCTGTTGTTGTTCTGCCGTCATGGATTCCATGTTGACGGTCAAAAGCTGCTCATCAATCGAATCTACCCACCGCTGTCCTACCAGACCCAGCATTGAGGAATAAAGGTTGTCGTAAGGCTCTTCTGCCGGGTAAAGCAACGAGCCGCCCGCCATAGACGGCATGATTGGGAGTAGGTGTTCTTCATCCTGCGCGAGGTGCAGGCGAAAGGATTTTTCCGTCACGCCAAACTGGGGAACCCACTGCACGCGCGGCATTTTCATCCGCGCCATGCGGGTTGCATCCAGCCGCTCAAAATTGCGCGGCCCGGTAAAAATGGCATAGCCTATGGTGCTGCCGCCCTGCTCAAAGGGCTGTACCAACTGAGGCCGTACCAGTTCATCAATGTACAAATCGGTTACGCCATCCCTGCCATAGTAGATGCGGGCATAGGCATCCCCAAAAGCCGCGCCGGTATAGGCTACCGGATAGGCAATCTTGTTGAAGATGGGCAACAGCCGCGCGCTGATTTGGTCGACCACCTGTTCAAGCTGGCGACTTTTCCCAATGATGTCGGCTTTTTTCTCGATGAACACGATGTCGCCGGAAGTCTCATGCCCGCCAAGCGCCGAGGTAACCAACAGCTTGACGGCGGCGGAGACAATCGGATCGGACTCCATGTATGCCCATTTCTGGTAGATGATTTGCCGGTTGCGCGCACCCTTTTTGCCATAGCCCAACAGAGAGGCGACGGTCGTCATGTTCGCGCCGTAGAGGACGGTATCGCCTTCGTCAATATTCTTTGCGGGCGCGGCGAATTGATTGAACCAGCGCCTTGCCGACATCCCGAATCGCGCCAATGCGCCCGGAGCCTTGTATTTCGGTTCTTTCAGGGGAGCCGCCGCTGAAAAGGCGCTGTCATCGTATCGGTACATGTCAGTTTCCCCCGGCTTCCTTGCTGTTCATGTCAATGCCGGATACCCTCGGATAGCCCGCCGGGTCATCCGTGCCGGGAATGCCCAGCCCATCGTTTTCTTCGCCCGGACGCGGCGCATCAAAAATCGGGATCGTGGCTTTCAGCGTTAGGTCAACCGCAAGAATGGTGAGGTTCTTTTCATCTACCTGTTGCAGCATCCCCGGCGCGCCGGGGTCTTCCAGCGAACAGGGGAAAGGGAGTTTTTGCCCCGCAAACTCATAGAGGGCATTGAAGCGCCGGTTTTCCACGCCATCCACAAAGAGCAGCAGTTGCGCCGCCAGCGCCCGCGCCGTGCTTTCCTCATGCGCGAAAAAGGCTACCTGCGCCCGGATGTCGCCTGCCATCGTTTTAAGGCCAAACACGCGCCCTTTTTCATCGCCGGGGATTTCAACCTTCACCGGCTCTGCCACCTGCCGGGTAAAATCCCGCCCGGTCGGTAGCCAGTCCCGCGCCATGCCGACCAGAATGACCGGGATTTTGGGGGGGCGAGTCGGCGCAGAATCGGTATCGTTGCGTTGCCACGCTTGCAGCATCTCGTAGGCAGAGTCGACCATCCGCGCCGGTGCCCAGGCAATGGCTTTTGCAAGGCCGCGCTCGCAGAATTCCTGCGTGATGGCATTGGTGGGAACCAGGCTACGGTAGAACCGCCCCATGTATTCGCCAAAGGCGATCTTGATCGGGGTCAGCATGGTCAGCGATGCCGGTTCAGAATGCAGTCATAGACTTGCGGCATGTCCGGCATTTCTCCCTTTTCTTCCGTCCAGGGCAGGCTGGGGAGCCGATTGAAGGCTTCCGCGCCGCGCAAAAGCCGCGCCATTGGCTCAAGGGAAATGGCAGGCGGCAAGGTAAAACCTGAATCCATGACAGGTTCACGCGCGCCGCCTTGCTTTGCCAGCATTGAGAGCAATTCTTCATTCTCTGCCCTGAGCCGTTCGATGGTGGCGTTGGCAAAGTCGCGCTCTGTATGGGCAGAATCCAGTAAGCACAACATGCCCCGGATTTGTTCATCGTAGATAGCCGCATCAACATCATCCGGCGTCATGCCGCGCACGTCATCCAGCGCATAGCCGCGATTAGTCGTGTAGTTGGGTTCATGCACGTAGTCGAAGCCGAAAAATTCAGGCTTTATCACGTCTATGGCAGAAGAAAAACCGCCCACGCGGCTCAAAAACATCTTGGCGGCAACCTGCCCGGAATCCGTGCCGAGAAATTCTGCCTTGTGTTCGATGTTGCCGTTCGCATCCGCCTGTAGAAAGGTCGTAACCAATGCAGGCTCGACGAAAAATGGTTTGCCCTTGGCGTAATCCATGCCGCCTTCCTGGGGCACCATCCCGAACTTTACGCGCGGCCAATGCCCGAAATAGCCCAACATGTCACGGTTTTTGACGCACTCCTGACATGCCGGACTGTTGATGGCGCTTGCAATGGCGGCATAGTCGAGATTCTTTCGCGCAAAACCGCGAAACTGCCGCCCCCGTTCCTTGAGGTTGTACTTTATGACTCCGGTTTCCATAGCGCGAATCCGTCTGGTTAAGGAAAATGGCTACAGAATAGGCAAATCCGCAGCACAGAAAGTGGTGGTTTTCCGTTTCATTTTGGCATCACGCTTGACGTTATTAATGCGGCGCGTTATTATTTCCGCATGGCGATCCAATCCTTCAAATGCAAAGACACAAAAGCCCTGTTTGAGCGCAGTCTGCCCAAGCGATTCGTCAATATCGAATCGGTTGCGCGGCGCAAGCTGGAGCAGTTGAACATGGCCGGATGTTTGAGCGACTTGCGAATTCCTCCAGGAAACCGGCTTGAAGCGTTACTGAATGACCGCGCAGGTCAGCACAGTATCCGCATCAATGACCAATGGCGGGTGTGCTTTGTCTGGCGCGATGGCGAAGTATTTGAGGTTGAGATCGTGGATTACCACTGAGCGAGGCGCATCATGACCAAAAAACTTAAACCCATTCATCCCGGCGAAATTCTGCGCGAGGAGTTCCTTGTGCCTTTCGGAATCAGCAACTATCGGCTGGCAAAAGAGATTGGCGTTCCAGCGCAGCGCATTGGCGATATTGTTGCCGGTCGCCGCAGAATCACAGCCGATACCGACCTGCGCTTGTGCAAATTCTTCGGCTTGTCCGAGGGTTACTGGTTGCGCGGTCAGGCACGTTTCGAGACAGAAACCGCCAAGGATGCGCTTGCCGATGTACTCTCGCGCATCACGCGCTATAC
>JAISSL010000057.1 GCA_031273145.1 Zoogloeaceae bacterium
TATCGCCAATCCAGACCGTCACCCGCGCCAGTTCCGCCGCATATTCGTTGATCTCCAGCCCCAGCACATTCTGCGGCCCCGTCCGCATATCCAGACTCGCCGGCAAGCCGCATTCCGCCGCCTCTACGCGGGCGCGTCTTTCCACCTCCCGCAAGGCATTCAGCGCCAGAACCAGAAAATTGCCCGATCCGCACGCCGGGTCAAGCACCCGAAACTGCCGCAACCGTTCCAAAAATCCCTCGTACAACAGAAGCGCCTTCCTGGGAATCTTCTTCTGCGCGACGGACATCGCCTGAACAATCTTTGCATGTACCTCCGCCCATTCCGCAAGCAGCGGCTCGGAAATCAATGGACGAATCAGCTTCTCAATCGTCCCGACATCCGTATAGTGCGCCCCCAACTGGGCGCGAGAAGCCGGATTCAGCCCGCGCTCAAACAGCGTCCCGAAAATGGTGGAATTTATCGCCCGCCAGTCCCTTTCCGCCGCCTTATGCAACGCCCGATAATCGTCCGCCCGCAAGGCAGGAATCTCCACATGCAAAAACAGGCCGCCATTGAACCAGGCAATATCCTCACTGCCATATAAACCATCCGGCTCGCCCATCGCCACAAACAGGCTCTGGATGCGTTCCGCCGCGCGTTCCGGCTTCTTCGCCGCCGCCGCCAGCGCGCGACTGAAAATCCCGGCAGGCAACAAACCCTCGTCCTCGGCAAACATGCAAAAAAGACACTGCATCAAAAAATGCGCGACCTTCTGCGCCTCCTCGCCCCGCTCGCGCAGAGCCTTCGCCAGCTCGGCAAACTCGCCCGCCACTTCCTCCGTAATCGCCGCCGTGGATTTTTCCGGCCTCAACTTTTTCGGCTCAATAAAAACCCACCTCAAGAGCTGGCGCTTTTCCGCATCCTCCAGTTCCTCCAGCCGAACCGTATGCACCTCGTGCGGATAACCCGTAAAAGCCGTATGAATCTCAATGACGTTGCGGTCGCACACCACCAGCAACGGCGGATTTTCAAGCGCTAGCGCATAATCGGTCAGTTGCTTCAAGGCCGCCTTCAGGTCGCGCCCCGGCTTCTTGTTCTCCCAACCAAAACAGTTGCGCTTCCACACGTCCGCCCAACCCTCGCCACCACTGGATTTCTTCGCGCCATATTCAAAACAGTAATTTTCCGGGTCGCGCGGCCTGGGAACCTCCAGCAAGTCGCACAGGTCATCAAAATAAGGCTGCGCCCCCGCCCGCTCTGACAGCGTATTCTCCCGCCAACGGGCAATAAAGGCTTGTGGTGTCATGACTATCCTTTCTCTTTTGCGTATTTGCCGCGTTGCGCCAGTTCGCGCTTTTTGCCCCTGGCTTTTTCATTAAACGGGTTTACGGTTGGAACCAGATGCTGTTTGCCGTTGCCAATCAGGTCGCTATATCCCATGCGGTGCAAGGCTTCCCGCAGAATCGGCCAACTGGCAGGGTCATGATAGCGCAAAAATGCCTTCTGCAATTTGCGTTGTCTGCCCGTCCGCACTATCTCGACGGATTCGCTGCTCTCCGTAACCCGCTTCAGCGGATTTCTGCCGCTGTACCACATGGCGGTGGCAAGCGCCATCGGCGTGGGCAGAAAGGTCTGCACCTGATCGGGACGGAAACGGTTGCGTTTCAGCCAGAGCGCAAGATGCAGCATATCCTCATCGCTCGTGCCGGGATGCGCGGCAATAAAATAGGGAATCAGATATTGTTCCTTATCCGCCGCGCGGGAAAACTGGGCAAAAAGACGGGCAAACTGCTCAAAAGACGCCATGCCCGGTTTCTGCATTTTGGCAAGCGGGGCGCTTTCCGTATGCTCAGGCGCAACCTTGAGATAGCCGCCCACATGGTGCGTCACCAGTTCCCGCACATAGTCCGGCGAACGAATCGCCAGATCGTAACGCACGCCGGAACCAATCAGGATTTTCCTGATGCCGGGCAGGGCGCGAGCCTTCCGGTAGAGCGCAAGCAACGGCGCATGGCTGGTTTCCAGTCGTTTGCAAATCTCCGGGTAGATGCAGGAAAAACGCCGACAGGCCGCTTCAATCGCCTTATCCTTGCAGGCAAGCCGGTACATGTTGGCGGTCGGTCCGCCCAGATCGGAAATAATGCCGGTAAACCCCGCCGTCCGGTCGCGGATAGCCTCAATTTCGCGCAGCACCGAGGCTTCCGAACGGCTCTGAATAATCCGTCCCTCATGTTCGGTAAGCGAACAAAAAGTACATCCGCCAAAACAGCCGCGCATGATGTTCACCGAAAACCGGATCATCTCCCAGGCGGGAATGTTCGCCTCGCCATAATCGGGATGCGGCGCGCGGGCGTAGGGCAGTTCATAGAGGGCATCCAGTTCCGGCGTGGCGAGCGGCAAGGGCGGCGGATTGACCCACACATCGCGCGCGCCATGCGCCTGTACCAAGGCTCTGGCGTTCCCCGGATTGGATTCCAGATGAAACAGGCGCGAAGCATGGGCATAAAGAGGGCGGGAAGTCTTGACCGAATCAAAGGCAGGCAGGCGCAGCACGGTTTTTTGCCGCGCTTCTGGCTTGCCCGCAAAGTGGATGGGATGCCCGCCTGCCTCTTCCAGATGACTTTGGTCTAGCTCCCGCCAGTCCGCATCCGGCTTCCAGCCCTGCGCCACCACAAACGCCGTGCCGCGCAAATCGTGAATGTCCCGAATCGGCTCGCCTTGCGCCAGACGATGCGTCAATTCCACCAACGCCCGTTCGGCATTCCCGTAAATCAGCAAATCCGCCTTGGAATCCATGAGAATCGAGCGGCGCACGGTATCGCTCCAATAGTCGTAATGGGCAAGTCGGCGCAGGCTCGCCTCAATGGAACCCAGCACCACCGGCACGCCCGGCCAGGCTTCTTTCGCCCGCTGCGCGTAGACCGTGGCGGCTCTATCCGGGCGTCGCCCCGCCAGTCCGCCGGGGGTATAGGCATCGTCCGAACGAATTTTGCGCTCGGACGTGTAGTGATTGACCATCGAATCCATGTTGCCGGCAGTCACGCCAAAATAGAGATTAGGCCGCCCCAACTGCCGAAAATCATCCGCCGAGCGCCAGTCCGGCTGGCTGATGATGCCGACCCGAAACCCCTGCGCTTCCAGCAATCGCCCAATCAACGCCATGCCGAAACTGGGATGGTCTATATAGGCATCGCCCGTAATCAGGATGACATCGCAGGAATCCCAGCCCAGGGCTTCCATGCCCGCGCGGGACATGGGCAGGAAGGGCGCGACGCCAAAACGCTGCGCCCAGAATTTCCGGTAGGAAAAGATGGATTTGGGAGAATGAATGGAAGGCATAATCGTGCATTTTACCCGCGCGCCGACAAAATCGGATGGTGGGAGCCGCCCGATAAGCCGGGTTCTGTAAGGGTTTCCCCCGGCAGCCATTCCTCTGGGCTTTGCATTGCTGCAAGGCTCTAGCGACCTACCCGGAGCAACGCGGGCCGCGTCTTCAACTCCTGTTTGGTCTTGCTTCGGATGGGGCTTGCCCTGCCAGTCCTGTTGCCAGGACTGCGGTAGGCTCTTACCCTGCCGTTTCACCCTTGCCTGATCTCTTTCTCAAGAGCCATTGGCGGTTTATTTTCTGTGGCGCTTTCCGTCGCCTTGGGTCTTGCGGCGCAAGACTTATAGCGCCTGGCCGTTAGCCAGCATCCTGCCCTCTGAAGCCCGGACTTTCCTCCCTCCGCCAAAGCGGACAGCGACTGCCTGAGCGACTCCCGCCAGAGATTATAGAGGAAAAGTAAAGTGGCTTTGAGTTCTGGACGAATCGGGTTTGATTTTCGGACGGAAAAAATACCGATTAAAAACCATTTGAAACTGCCTTTAAGGTACTTTCACTTGCGTTGGTCGGGAAAAATTCCTATGATGGTTGTGAGGAGTGCGGGTAGCGTCAGAACAGGTATGTTGAGTATGGCGGTTAGTCATGGTCATGATGGGGTTCGAATCCCACGCCTGTATCCCTCATTTGTGTAGAGGCGGGTAGCGTCAGAATAGGTATGTTGTTCACGGGCAACCGCGAGCATGATGGGGTTCGAATCCCACGCCCGCCCACCCTCATCCATTGAATAGCACATAGCGTTTGTCCTTTTCAATATGAATCCATCAAGGCAGGAAGGTTTTTCCATGCTGAAAGCGGCAAGGCATGAAAGAGCGCAATTCGCCTGCGGCAAGAACGAACCAGGCCATTCTTTGCCAACAGCATTATTGAAAATTGCTGGATTTGTCATGCGGCGGATAGAAGCGGTTTAAGGAATGATAAAATGCGCCCTTTTCACAGCCGGTTTTCTCCGGCACATGGACGGATCAGATTATGAGCAATGTCAAAAAGGTGGTGCTTGCCTATTCAGGCGGGCTGGATACTTCGGTCATCCTGAAATGGCTTCGGGATACCTACCAATGCGAAGTGGTGACTTTTACCGCCGATCTGGGGCAGGGCGAAGAACTGGAACCGGCGCGGCAGAAGGCGCTGCAACTCGGCATCAAGCCGGAAAACATCTTCATGGACGACCTGCGCGAAGAATTCGTGCGCGACTTCGTGTTCCCCATGTTCCGCGCCAATACGATCTACGAAGGCGAATATCTGCTCGGTACCTCGATAGCCCGCCCCCTGATCGCCAAGCGGCTGGTCGAAATCGCCAACCAGACCGGCGCGGACGCCATCTCCCACGGCGCAACCGGCAAGGGGAACGATCAGGTGCGCTTTGAACTGGGCGCGTATGCCTTGAAGCCGGGGGTCAAAATCATCGCGCCCTGGCGGGAGTGGGATTTGCTCTCACGGGAAAAACTGCTGGCCTACGCCGAACAGGCGGGCATTCCCATCGAGATGAAGCACAAGGCGGGCGGCTCGCCCTATTCGATGGATGCCAACCTGCTCCATATTTCCTACGAGGGCCGCCATCTGGAAGACCCGGCGGCGGAAGCGGAAGAGGAAATGTGGCGCTGGACGGTCTCGCCGGAAAAAGCGCCGGATGCTGCCGAATACATTGACCTCGAATTCGTCCGGGGCGACCTCGTTGCCATCAACGGCGCAAAAATGCGCGCCCATGAATTGCTGGCAAAGCTGAACGAACTGGGCGGCAGGCACGGCATCGGGCGGCTCGACCTCGTGGAAAACCGCTATGTCGGCATGAAGTCGCGCGGCTGCTACGAGACCCCCGGCGGCACGATTCTCCTGAAAGCGCACCGCGCCATCGAATCCATCACCCTGGATCGGGAAGTCGCGCACTTGAAGGACGACCTGATGCCGCGCTACGCGAGCATGATTTATAACGGCTATTGGTGGTCGCCTGAACGATACGCCCTGCAAGCCCTGATTGACCACACCCAGACCCACGTCAACGGTACGGTTCGCCTGAAACTCTACAAGGGAGGCGTACATGTCGTCGCCCGCGATTCAAAGGGCGATTCCCTGTTCGATGCGACCATCGCCACTTTTGAGGACGATGCCGGGGCTTACGACCAGAAGGATGCCGAAGGTTTTATCAAGCTGAACGCGCTTCGGATGCGGATTGCGGCGCAATTAAACGCGAAACGCAAATAAACGGAAGAAAGGAAAAACAACATGGCGACCCAGCAATTCGACAACGTTTCCGTGCTGACCCAGGGCAACGTCTATTTCGACGGCAAATGCGTGAGCCACACGGTAATTTTTCCCGATGGCGCGAAAAAGACGCTTGGCGTCATTCTGCCTTGCCTGCTCACCTTCAATACCGGCGTGCCGGAAGTCATGGAAACCGTCGCCGGCGCGTGCTGCGTGCGTCTGCAAGGCGAATCCGAATGGAAACGCTATGGCGCGGGGGAATCCTTCCACGCGCCGGGGAATTCCAGCTTTGAGATTGAAGTGCTGGATGAGCCGTATCACTACGTTTGTCATTACGGTTGAGAGAAAGGAGAAACTCATGCCTTCGTTTGATTTCACGTCCGAAGTGGACATGGTGGCGCTGAAAAACGCGGTCGACGTAGCCAGCAGGCAGATTGACAATCGCTACGATTTCAAGGGGACGGCGGCCAAGGCTGAACTTGAGGAAAAGACGAAGGTCATTATCCTTACCGGCGATTCCGACTTTCAGCTTGACCAGATCAAGGACATCCTGTTTCCCGCGCTGGAAAAGAAGGAGAAGGAGAGCGTCAAACGCCTCGACCAGCAGCCTGTCCAGAAAATTTCCGGCAACAAGGTGAAGCAGGAATTGCGTATCAGGAGCGGCATCGAGACGGAACTCGCCAAAAAAATCGTCAAGCTGATAAAGGACGCCAAGCTGAAAGTGCAGGCTACCATTCAGGGCGATGCGGTGCGGGTGCAGGGCGCGAAGAAGGACGACCTGCAAGCGGCAATTTCGCTGATAACGCAAGGCATTACCGATTATCCCGTCCGCGCCGGGAACTTTCGGGACTAGCCGCGCCAGCGCAATTTCTGTTCAATCATGCGCGTTTTTTGCCCTTTCCCCGTCATTCCCGCGCAGGCGGGAATCCAGTTTTGATAATGGAAAACCCATGTCTGGCAATACGTTTGGCAAACTTTTTACGGTAACTTCCTTTGGCGAATCGCATGGCGCGGCGGTTGGCTGCGTGGTGGCGGGGTGTCCGCCGGGGCTTTTGCTCTCCGAAGCCGATATTCAGGGAGACCTTGACCGGAGAAAACCGGGGACTTCGCGTCACGTTACCCAGCGCAAGGAACCGGATACGGTGGAAATCCTCTCTGGCGTGTTTGAGGGGCAGACGACCGGCGCGCCGATTGCGCTTCTGATTCGCAATCAGGATCAGCGGAGCAAGGATTACAGCCGGATTGCCGGGCTTTTTCGTCCCGGTCATGCCGATTATGCGTACCTGCAAAAGTATGGTTTGCGGGATTACCGGGGCGGCGGACGCGCCAGCGCGCGAGAGACGGCGGGCAGGGTTGCGGCGGGCGCGATTGCGCGTAAATGGTTGCGGGAGCGTTATCGGGTGGTGATTCGGGGCTGGATGAGCGCCCTGGGGACGCTTGAGATTCCCTTTGTCAATGAGGCGGATATTGACGCTAACCCATTTTTCGCGCCGGATAATGGCAAGGTGGCGGAACTGGAAGCCTGCATGGACGCGCTGCGGCACGAGGGCGATTCTATCGGCGCGAGATTGACCGTGACGGCCAGAGGTTTGCCGCCCGGTTGGGGCGAGCCGGTTTTTGCCCGGCTGGATGCCGAGATTGCCGGCGCGATGATGGGCATCAACGCGGTCAAGGGCGTGGAAATTGGCGCGGGGTTTGCGGCGGTCACGCAACGGGGAAGCGAACACAACGATGAACTAACCCCCGCAGGCTTTGCCAGCAACCACGCGGGCGGGATTGTGGGGGGAATTTCGACCGGGCAGGATATTGTCGTCCATCTGGCAGTCAAGCCAACGCCCAGTATTCGCCAGTCGCGCCGTACCATTGATGTAATGGGGAATCCGGTTCTCGTGGCGACGGAAGGCAGGCACGACCCCTGCGTGGGCATTCGCGCAACGCCGATTGCGGAAGCCATGCTGGCGCTGGTCTTGATGGATCACGCGCT
>JAISSL010000074.1 GCA_031273145.1 Zoogloeaceae bacterium
GCCAGCAAGACCAAGGCCGTCAGAATGCGGGTTTTCAGCATGGGTTTTTCAGCCTAGACGTTTCAGCCAATCTTCCAATACCACCAATGGAATAAATATTCCTAGCATGGCAAGCATACTGTCAATCCGGTCAAGAACGCCGCCATGACCGGGCAGGAGATGGCTACTATCCTTAACATTTGCCTGACGTTTCAGGAGCGATTCAAACAGGTCGCCCAAAACACAGGCTGCCGTCAGAACAGCCGCCAGAAGCAGATAGAGAAACACCCATTTGCCTGACGGAGTACCCAAAACCACAGTCATGATACACAGGTAGAGAAACACGGCCATGAAGCCGCCTGCCACGCCTTCCCACGTTTTTCCGGGGCTGATGGTGGGCGCAAGTTTATGTTTGCCGAACTTCCGCCCCACGAAATAAGCGCCAATATCCGCTACCCAGGCAATCGCCATGATGAAAAAACAAAATGTCCTGTTGAGGACGTTAGTGTCTATTCCCCCTGTCACAAACGCCCAGGCTGGAATGAGGACGAACAGGCCGACAATCAGTCCCACCACGCCCTTGAGCGACCAACGATAACGAAACCACAACGGAACCGCCACGAACCAGAATGCAAGCACGATAACGGCGTAGCATAACGAAAATTTAACAGATTCCAGGAATACCCACATCATCCTGTTGTTGAACCAAAACGTCGTCAAACAGACAAACAGGCCAAGACCATAGGCAAGACGCGCCTTTTGGCCAAACTGCGCCAGCCCCGCCCATTCCCATGCCGCGACGCCAATCACGGCAGACATCAGAATCGTCCAGCCCCAATCGGGCAGGAAAATCGCCGCCGGAACGAATACCGCCAGCAAGACCAAGGCCGTCAGAATGCGGGTTTTCAACATGATTTTTCCTCTGTTTGTTCGGGTTTTTCCGCCGGTTTTTCCATCAACTGCTCGCTGGTTCGTCCAAAGCGCCGCTCCCTGCGCCGGTAGGAAAGAATCGCGGCTTCCAGAGACTTGGCATTAAATTCAGGCCAGAGCGTTTCCGTGAAATAAAATTCTGTATAAGCCAGTTGCCACAGCAGAAAATTGCTGATTCGTTCCTCTCCGCCCGTGCGGATGAACAAATCCGGCTCCGGCGCGTAGGCCATCGAAAGATAGGGTTCGAGATCGGCATCCGTCCATTGCCCTGCCGCTTCCGGCTTTTCCTGCGCTAGTTGGTTCATGGCGTTTACGATGTCCCAGCGTCCGCCATAGTTGGCGGCTACCGTAAGATGCAGACGGGTATTTTCGGCAGTCGCCGCTTCCGCATCCCGAATCAGTCCCTGCAATTCCGGGGCAAACCGGGATAAATCGCCAATGACCCGCAACCGCACCCCATTTTTTTTGAGTTTTACTACCTCATTTTTCAGCGCGCTCACAAAAAGCTGCATCAGAAGCGTGACTTCCTCAACCGGACGCCGCCAGTTTTCCGAACTGAAGGCAAACAGGGTCAGATATTCAATACCCTGCTCGATTGCGGCAGCCACCAGGGTACGCACGGTTTCCACGCCCTTCGAGTGTCCGGCAATCCGGGGCAGGAAGCGTTTTTTCGCCCAGCGCCCGTTGCCATCCATGATGATGGCAACGTGCCTCGGCACAGGCCGGATTTCCGGCAGCTCGCGGGTTACGCTTTTGAAAAGTCCCATCAGCCCGATGCGCCATTAAAGGGGGTTTGATTCATACGTATACATCCTTGCGCTTGTTTAAAGCCCCCTTTTCAAAGGGGGTGGCGCGTAGCGCCGGGGGTTTGCTTGCTGAGGACGGACAAACCCCCGCCCCTTCGGGGCACCCCCTTTCAAAAAGGGGGCTAAAAACATTGCCATCTGCAAGTCCCCTGCCCTGTCATTCCCGCGTAGGTGGGAATCCATACCTGTAACGGGACGCAGGTTGCGTCCCCTACGAGGTATTTTATTAGATGGCAAAGGTTTGGGTTGTCCGTAGGGGCGGCGGATGCCGTCTGCAAGACCTGCCGCCCGCAAGACCTGCCACTCCGTCATTCCCGCGAAGGCGGGAATCCAGCAAGAATATAGAATTTGAGTTTTCGCGTGAAGGAGATGCTGTACCTCTGTGCCATATCGGCGTAAAGATACTGGATTCCCGCCTTCGCGGGAATGACGAGTGGGAAGAGGGTAAGGCGCAATCATGGGACGGATACGGCAAGGCGATTTTTCGCGCCTCATACCGCCATCAGTTCGCTTTCTTTCTGCGCGACCAGCTTGTCAACTTCCGCAATGAAACGGTCGGTCAGTTTCTGGATGTCCTCCTGGGCGCGGCGTTCCTCGTCTTCGGAAATTTCCTTTTTCTTCAAGTGTTCTTTCAGGTGGTTGTTGGCATCGCGGCGCAGATTCCTTACCGCCACCTTGGCATTTTCGCCTTCATTCTTCACGATTTTGGCAAGCTCGCGGCGACGGTCTTCCGTCAGCGGCGGCATGGGCACGCGAATCAACTCGCCCTGAGCGGAAGGGTTCAAGCCTAAATCGGATTCGCGGATGGCCTTTTCCACCTTGACCGCCATCGGCTTTTCCCACACCTGAACACCCAGAGTACGCGCGTCAATCAGGGTAATGTTCGCCACCTGATTGAGCGGAACCAGGTTGCCGTAATATTCCACCTGCACATGATCCAGCACGCCCGTGTGCGCTCGCCCCGTGCGAATCTTGGCCAGATCGGCCTTCAGCGCCTCGATGGACTTCTGCATCCGGGTTTCAGCGGTTTTCTTGATTTCCGAAATCACGTTTCATCCTCACTTAACAATACACCATGGTGCCTTCCGCCTCTCCCATGACGATGCGCTTGAGCGCCCCCGGCTTGAAGATGGAAAACACATTGATGGGAAGTTTCTGGTCACGGCACAGGGCAAACGCCGTCGCGTCCATGACCGCAAGATTTTTGGCTATCGCCTCGTTAAAGCTGATTTTTTCAAACCGGGTGGCCTGTTTGTCTTTTTTGGGGTCTGCGGAATAAATGCCGTCCACCTTGGTCGCCTTCAGGACGATTTCCGCGCCGATTTCGGAACCGCGCAAGGCCGCCGCCGTATCGGTCGTAAAAAAGGGATTGCCCGTCCCCGCGCCAAAGATGACGACCCGCCCCATTTCCAGATAACGAATGGCCTTGCCCCGAATGTACGGTTCCACCACCTGTTCGATGTTGAGCGCCGATTGCACCCGGCTGGTCAAGCCCGCCTGCCGCATGGCATCGGATAACGCCATTGCGTTCATGACCGTCGCCAGCATCCCCATGTAATCCGCCGCCGCGCGATCCATCCCGGCTGACGCGCCCGCCATGCCGCGAAAGATATTGCCGCCGCCAATCACCACCCCCATTTCCACGCCCAAATCCACAACTGCCTTGATCTCATTGACAATGCCGCCAATCACTTCCGGGTTGATGCCGTAAGCATCATCTCCCATCAGGGCTTCGCCGGAGAGTTTCAGCAGGATGCGTTTGTATTTGGGCTTGGGCGCGGTCATTTCGGGTTCAGTCCTTTTTTGCGGCAGCCGCCTGCGCGGCTACCTCGGCGGCAAAATCCGTTTCCTTCTTCTCGATGCCCTCGCCGACGATGTAGAGCGCGAAAGCGGCAACCGAAGCGTTTTTCTTCTTCAAAAGCTGCTCGATGGTTTCCTTGCCGTCTTCCGCCTTGACGAAGACCTGCCCTAACAGGGTCACTTCTTTCAGGAACTTTTGCACCGAGCCTTCCGCGATTTTATCCAGCATGGCTTCCGGCTTTTTGGATTCACGCGCCTTTTCGATGGCGATGCGACGTTCCGTCTCAATCAGCGCGGCATCCACGCCGGAAGCATCGAGCGCCCTGGGCTTGGAAGCCGCAATGTGCATGGCAATATCCTTGCCGAGTTGCTCGTCGCCGCCAATCAGGTCGAGCAACACGCCGATTTTCGCCCCGCCGTGAATGTACTGATAAAGCCGCCCTTTGGCTTGAAGTCTGGCAAAGCGGCGCAGGCTCATGTTTTCCCCGATCTTGCCCACCAGCGCGGCGCGGGTGGATTCTACCGTGCCGCCGCCCAACGGAAGCGCGGAAAGCGCGGCAATATCGGCAGGCGATTTGACCGCCACCAGTTCCACGCTGTTTTTCACCAGGGCGAGGAATTCATCGTTCTTGGCGACAAAATCGGTCTCGCAATTCACTTCCAGAATCGCGCCATGCTTGCCATCCGCCGCAATGTGGATGCCCACCACGCCTTCCGCCGCCACGCGGGTAGCGGCCTTGCTTGCCTTGAATCCCAGTTTTACGCGCAGGATTTCCTCGGCTTTTGCCATGTCGCCCGCTGCTTCGGTGAGCGCCTTTTTGCATTCCATCATGGGCGCGTCGGTTTTGTCGCGCAAATCCTTGACCATGCTTGCGGTAATTTCCGCCATTTTTTACTCCCAAAATCCATTTCGATTAAACAAAAGCGAAGCCGGAAGACCCAGCCCTCCAGACTTCGCCCGATGCTTGATGTGCTGCCTATTCTTCAGCGGCGTAATCTTCGACGGCTTCAACTTCGTCAATGAATTCTTCGTCGCTTTCCGCGCTGTCCAAGATTTCATGCGTCGCCTGCGAGCGGCCTTCCAGAATCGCGTCCGCAACGCCGCGCGCATACAGACGAATGGCGCGGGAAGAATCGTCGTTGCCGGGAATCACGTAATCCACGCCGATGGGGGAATGGTTGGTATCCACCACGCCCACGACGGGAATGCCGAGCTTGCCCGCTTCGGTCACGGCAATCTTGTGATAGCCCACGTCAATGACGAAAATCGCGTCCGGCAGCGTGGTCATGTCCTTGATGCCGCCGATGGATTTTTGCAACTTTTGCAGTTCGCGGGAAAAATCCAGCGCCTCTTTTTTGGAGAGCTTGCCCAGTTCGCCCGCTTCGACGGAATTTTCCATCTCTTTCAAGCGTTTCAGGGATTGCTTGACCGTCTTGAAGTTGGTGAGCATTCCGCCCAGCCAGCGTTGGTCGACGAAAGGCGCGCCGGCGCGACGGGCTTCTTCCGCGATGATCTCGCGCGCCTGCCGCTTGGTGGAAACGAAAAGAATCGTGCCCCGCCTTGACGAGAGCTTACGCACGAAGTTCATCGCTTCGTTGTACTTGTCGAGGGTCTTTTCCAGATTGATGATGTGAATCTTGTTCCGGGCGCCGAAGATGAACGGCTCCATCCGGGGATTCCAGAAGCGGGTCTGGTGTCCAAAGTGGATACCCGCTTCCAGCATTTGCAGCATACTGACAGACATAAAAACTCCAGGTAAGGGTTGAACCGCCATCCGCCCTGAATCGCCGCGCATGACATGCAGCAGCACCCTTTAA
>JAISSL010000081.1 GCA_031273145.1 Zoogloeaceae bacterium
GTATGCTTGCCATGCTAGGAATATTTATTCCATTGGTGGTATTGGAAGATTGGCTGAAACGTCTAGGCTGAAAAACCCATGCTGAAAACCCGCATTCTGACGGCCTTGGTCTTGCTGGCGGTCTTTGTTCCCGCAGCGATTTTCCTGCCCGATTGGGCTTGGGGAATTCTGATCTCTGCGGTGATTGGCGTTGCGGCTTGGGAGTGGGCGGGTCTGGCGCAGTTTGGCAAAAAGGGACGCCTTGCCTACGGCATTGGCCTGTTTGCCTGTCTGGTGGCGTTTTTGTTAGGCATCATGGATGTTGATGAAGATAAGGCATGGTCGTTTATTATCGGGTTCTACCTTGTAGGGAATTTGTTCTGGTTTGTGGTCGTTCCGCTGTGGCTCTATTTCCGTTGGTCGCTCAAGGGCGCGGTCGGAATGGTCGTTGGCTTACTTGTCTTTATCCCGCTCTGGATGCTGGGGCTTTCTTATCCCCCCATGAAGCACATTGAAGGTGTCAACTATTTCCCCAGATCATTTATGTTGTTCTGGATAGGGATTGCCTGGATAGCGGGTATTGCTGCGTATTTTGCGGGGCGGAAGTTCGGCAGACATCAACTTGCGCCCTCCATCAACCCCGAAAAAACCTGGGAAGGCGCGGCGGGCGCGTTCGCAGCCATACTCTGTGTGCCCTATATGTTGGTCATATTTTGGTTACTGGTTGGAAGCAACACTCTGCTTGAATTCATTGGATTCTTTATCAAGATTCTGTGTAGTGTGGCTGGCCTTACGGCAGCCTGCATTTTGGGCGATCTGTTTGTATCGCTTCTGAAGCGTCAGGCAAACGTCACGGACAGCGGTACTCTCCTGCCCGGTTATGGCGGGGTTCTCGACCTATTTGCCAGTACACTAGCTTTGCTGGCGGTATGGCCGATCCCTTTTTTCTTCATGTTTATTGGGACGATGGCGTGACGCAAAAAATCACCCTGCTCGGCGCGACCGGCTCTATCGGACAAAGCACTCTGGCGGTCTTGCGCCAGCATCCCGACCGTTATCGGGTCTTTGCGCTGACTGCCCATCGTCAAAAAGATAAATTGCGCGAACTGTGCCGGGAATTTGTGCCCGATTACGCCGTGCTGGATGACGCGGCGGACGCGGCAGCGTTACGCGCTGAATTGCGCGCAATCGGCCTCAAAACAGAAGTGTTGCACGGCGCGGAGGCGCTCATTCAGGTTGCAACCGCACCGGAAGTGGATTGCGTCGTGGCGGCTATCGTCGGCGCGGCGGGATTATCCCCCACCTATGCGGCCGTGAAGGCCGGGAAAAAAATTCTGCTCGCCAACAAGGAAGTGCTGGTCATGGCCGGCGCGCTTTTCATCCGCGCCGCCAAAGAGTGCGGCGCAAAAATCCTGCCGGTGGATAGCGAACACAACGCCATTTTCCAATCCCTGCCGCCCGATTTTTCCGGCGATTGGGCCGCTTCCGGCGTGCGCCAACTGGTGCTTACCGCTTCCGGCGGGCCGTTTCGTGACCTTTCCATCGAGGAACTGGCAAAAGTCACGCCGGAACAGGCCATCCAGCATCCCAACTGGAACATGGGAAAGAAAATTTCGGTAGATTCGGCAAGCCTGATGAACAAGGGACTGGAAGTCATCGAAGCGCACCGGCTGTTCAACGCGCCGCCAGAACAAATCGGCGTGGTCATTCATCCCCAGAGCATCGTGCATTCGCTGGTCGAATACCGGGATGGCTCGTTTATAGCGCAGTTGGGCGTGCCCGATATGCGGATTCCGATTGCCCATGCGCTCGCCTGGCCAGAGCGGATAGAATCCGGCGCGGCAAGGCTCGATCTGTGTTCGCTCTCTCATTTGAGTTTTACGCCGCCCGATACGGCGCGCTTTCCCTGCCTCGGCCTTGCCTACGAGGCGCTTAAAACGGGCGGCACCGCGCCTGCCATTCTGAACGCAGCCAACGAAATCGCAACCTCCGCCTTTCTGGAACATCGCCTTTCTTTCCCCGGAATCGCGCATCTGGTTGCCAATACCCTGGCTTCTTTCCCTATAATAGCGGCTGACACACTGGAAGCCGTGCGCGAAGCCGATAGCAAGGCGCGGGAAAAAGCCCTGCGCCTGCTCGCCTGAATGTTCATCAACCTGCCTGCTCATAATGCTTGATTTGCCCTTTTACTTACTCGCTTTTATCGTGCTGCTCGGCGTGCTCGTCGTGGTGCACGAATTCGGTCATTACATCGTGGCGCGATACTGCGGCGTCAAGGTGCTGCGCTTTTCCATCGGCTTTGGCAGGATTCTGTGGCTGCGGCGCTTTGGCAGGGATCAAACGGAATTGACCCTCTGCGCCCTGCCGTTTGGCGGCTATGTGCGGATGCTGGATGAGCGGGAAGTGGAAGAAGGCGAACAAATCCTGCCCGAAGATTTGCCGCGCGCCTTCAACCGGCAGACGGTCGGACGCCGCAGCGCCATTGTGATAGCGGGGCCGTTGCTGAATCTCTTTCTGGCCTTTCTGATTTACTGGGCGCTGTTCATGGCGGGCGGCGAGACCCTGCGCCCGATTCTGGGAGAAGCGCCGCCGGATACTCCGGCCTTTGTAGCCGGTATCCAGAATGGCGATCTGGTACGCGCCGTCAATGGCGAACCCGTGACGACGCTGGAAGATTTTCACTGGCGGCTGTTGCGTCATGCCAGTCGCGCGGCGGGGCAGAGTGTTGCGCTCGCCGTGGAAAATGAGGCAGGGCAGCAGTTCGTCCGGCATATTTCCGTCGCCCGTCTGGAAGAATCCGGCTGGGAAGGCAACCCGTTCGATTTGCTGGGGATTCGTTTTTTCCGCCCGCATACGCTGCCGGTTGCGGGCGAGATTGAGGCGAATGCGCCTGCCGCGCGGGCAGGTCTGCAAGCAGGCGACCGGATTCGCCGCGTGGATGGCGAGCCGATTCAATATTTTGAGGAATTCGTCGAGCGGGTACGCGCCGCCCCCGGAAAACGTCTTTTGGTCGAGGTTGAACGCGCAGATGAGTTACTCCAGTTCGATCTGGTGCCGGAAAACCGGAACGGCATCGGTAGGGTAGGGCTGGGCGTCGCAAAGGCCGAACTGGAAAAAATGACGCCTTCGCGCTTTCGCGTTTTCGTGCGCTACGGCGTGCTGGAAGCTGCCGCAAGAGCGGCGCGGGAGACCTGGGATAAATCCATATTCAGTCTCTCCATGATGGGGCGCATCGTGCTGGGCGAGGTTTCCTGGAAAAATCTTTCCGGCCCGATTATGATTGCGGACTACGCGGGAAAGACCGCCAGCATTGGGCTGGATGCCTATCTCAAGTTCATGGCGCTGGTGAGCATCAGTCTGGGGCTGCTCAATCTTATGCCCATTCCTGTGCTGGACGGCGGTCATTTGATGTATTATGTGGTCGAAATCATCAAGGGGCGTCCGCTTTCGGAACGCTTCATGATGCGGGGACAACAGGTTGGCATGACATTGTTGTTTGCGTTGATGGCTTTTGCGTTTTTCAATGACATGACCCGAATTCTGGAAAGTTTCACCAGCAATTAGAACCCACCCGTTTTTCCTGAATGAATAAAAAACTCAGCGTCCTTTTGCTAACCGCCCTTTTCTCCGGCGTTTCTGCCGCTTTTGAGCCGTTCATCGTGCGTGATATTCGTGTCGAAGGCATCCAGCGTACCGAAGCCGGTACCGTCTTTTCCTACCTGCCAGTCAAGGTAGGCGATACCTTTGATGAAGCGGGCGCGTCCCAGGCGTTGAAGGCGCTGTTTGCCACGGGATTTTTCAAGGACGTGCGGATCGAGGTGGAAGGCGAAGTGCTGGTCGTGGCGCTTGAGGAACGTCCGGCCATCGCCAAGATTGAGTTTACCGGCATGAAAGAGTTTGAGAAAGACCATATCCTGAAAGCATTGAAGGAAATGGGATTGTCCGAGACGCAGATTTTCGACCGCTCCCTGCTCGAACGCGCGGAACAGGAATTGAAGCGCCAGTATCTGATTCGCGGCAAATATGGCGTCAAGATCACGACGACGACGACCCCTCTGGAACGAAACCGGATCAGCATCAACTTCGACCTGGTTGAAGGCTCGGCTGCCAAAATCCGTTCCATCCACATCGTCGGCGCGAACAGCTTTCGGGAAAAAGACCTGCTGAAAGAGTTTGAACAGACGACGCCGGGGCTGTTTACCTGGTACACCAAGAGCGACCAGTATTCCCGCCAGAAACTTTCTGCCGATCTGGAAAAACTGCGTTCCTACTACATGGATCGGGGCTATCTGGAATTCAGCATTGATTCGACCCAGGTCAATATTTCCCCGGATAAGCAGGACATCTACATCACCATCAATGTGACCGAAGGCGCACGTTTTCGCATTTCTTCCATCAAGCTGGTGGGCGAACTCATCCTGACGGAAGAAGAAATTCGTCCCCTCGTTCCCTTGCAGCCGGGGCAAATCTTCGCCCGCAAAACCTTGAATGAGACGACCAAGGCCATTGCCGACAAGCTCTCCGAGCGCGGCTACGCCTTTGCCAACGTCAACGCCGCGCCGGACATAGACAAGGAAAAGCAGTTGGTGGCCTTCACGATTTTTGTAGACCCAGGGCGGCGGGTTTATGTTCGCAGAATCAACGTCGCGGGGAATACGCGCACCAGAGACGAGGTGATTCGCCGGGAACTTAGGCAGATGGAAGGCGGCTGGTATAACGCCGAACAGGTCAGAATCTCCCGTCAGCGCGTGGATAATCTGGATTATTTTACGGAAGTGACGGTGGATACCGAGCCGGTTCCCGGCATGGCCGATCAGGTGGATGTCAACCTGGCGGTCACGGAAAAACCGACCGGCAACCTCATGCTGGGCATGGGCTACTCCAAGGAAGAAAGGGTCGTTCTCTCTGGCGGCATCTCGCAGAACAATTTTCTGGGGAGCGGCAAACATCTGGGGCTGAACGTAAACACCAGCGAACTGAACCGGAGTATCTCGCTTGCCTATACGAACCCCTATTTCACGACGAATGGGGTCAGTCAGGGTCTTGACATCTACCATCGTACCTTCAAGCCCAGCTCTTCCTACATCAGCATTGGCGACTATGAAAGCGCGACGACCGGCGCGGGCTTGCGTTTTTCCTTCCCCATCTCCGAATACCAGTCGGTTGGCCTTGGCATCGGGTTTGACCAGACCAGAATCAAGACCTATGCCGAAAGTCCGCAACGCTACATTGACTTTGTTGAACAATACGGGACGAACAATATCGCAATCCCCCTGACGGGCTGGTGGGCGAGCAATACCAGGGACAGCGCCTATTTTCCGACCAAAGGCATCTACCAGAGACTTTCGTTTGAATTTGCCACGCCCGCAGGCGATTTGACGTATTGGAAGAGTTCCTACCAGTACCGGCAGTATTTTCCCCTTTCCAAGACCTTTACCTTCATGGTCAATGGCGAAGGCGGGATCGGCAATGGCTATGGCTCACAATCCGAATTGCCGTTCTACAAGAATTTCTACGCAGGCGGGATCAACTCCGTTCGGGGCTATGCCTCCTCCAGCCTGGGGCCGGTCGACAGCAAATACACGAGTGAGCGGCTGGGCGGCAACCGTAGAATTATCGGCAATGCCGAACTGCTTTGGGGCGTGCCGGGTTATGATCGCGCCTTGCGGATGAGCGCCTTCTTTGACGCAGGTCAAGTCTACCCAAAAAGCCGAAGCACCATTGATCGCGATTACGACGATTCCATCCGTACGTCTACGGGGCTGGCGCTTTCGTGGCTCTCCCCGGTCGGTCCCATAAAAGTTAGTTTTGCTAGACCATTGAACAAAAAAAGCGGGGATAATACCGAAACTTTCCAGTTTCAGTTAGGCTCCGTATTTTGAGACAACCGTTTTTGCTTCAGGAGAATCAAGTTGAACACTCGTACCATTTTGACAACCGCCTGCCTTACCTGGTTGTTTGTCGCCTCGCTTGCCTCTGCGGCCGATTTCAAGGTCGGCTACGTAGACATCCAGCGGGTTTTCCGGCAGGCGCCTTCTGCGGTCAAGGCCGCGAAGGCCATCGAAAGCGAATTTTCCGCCCGCAATCAGGAATTGGAAAAGACCGCCAAACGCCTGCAAGCCATGCAGGAAAGTCTGGAAAAAAACGCCCTCACGCTTGCGGAATCCGAGCGGCGCAACAAGGAGCGCGAATTTGCGGACGCTACCCGCGACTTTCAGAGAAAGCAGCGGGAATTTCGTGAAGACCTGAGTCTGCGCCAGAACGAGGCGCAGGCCGCCATCATTGACCGCGCCAACAAGGCGGTTCGCGCCATTGCGGAAGGTGAAAAGTTTGATTTGATCCTTCAGGATGCGGTCTGGATCAATCCGAACCTTGATATTACCGATAAGGTTATCAAGGCGCTTTCCGATGGCAAATAACGCGCAGAGCGCAACAGCCGGCTTGAGCCTTGCGGAAATTGCCGCCCGGCTTGCCGGGGTCGTGCCGGTTGAGGTTGTGGGGGATGGCGCGTGCCGCGTCACAAAGGCAGGCGCGCTGGAAGATGCCCAGCCGGGGCAGATTGCCTTTCTTGCCAATCCCAAATACCGGACTTATCTACGTAAGACACGCGCCAGCGCCGTCATTCTCTCGCCCAAAATGGCGACCGAACTGCCTTCAGGCATGGCGGCGCTGTTGACCCCCAATCCCTATCTTTGTTACGCGCATGTGGTGGCGCTTTTGAATCCGCCGCTACGCAAGCCCCCCGGCATCCACCCGGCCGCGACGGTTGAGGCAGGGGCGCAGATTCCAGCTTCCTGCCATGTGGGCGCGGGCGCGTGGATTGGCAGCGGCGCGATGTTGGGCGAGCGGGTGGAAATCCACGCCAATGCCATGATTGGCGAACAGGTCGCAATCGGCGCGGATAGCGTGGTTTATCCCGGCGTCAGTATTTATGCCGGTTGCCGGATTGGCGCGCGCGCCATCATCCATAGCGGCGCGGTAATTGGCGCGGATGGCTTCGGTTTTGCGCCGGAAGGCGGGGAAGGGCGCTGGATCAAGATTCAACAGACGGGATCGGTGGTGGTGGGCGACGACGTGGAAATCGGCGCCAACACCACGATTGACCGGGGCGCGATTGCCGATACCGTGATTGGCGATGGCGTCAAGATAGACAACCAGATTCAGGTCGCGCATAACTGCGTCATCGGCGAACATAGCGTGATTGCCGGCTGCGCGGGCATTGCGGGCAGCGCCCGAATCGGGCACCACTGTGCCATTGGCGGCGGGGCAAGGATTGCCGGACATCTTGCCATTGCCCCGCATACGGAAATTTCCGGCGGCACTGCGGTTACGCGCAGCATCCGGGAGGCGGGGCAATACACGGCGGTCTATCCTCTGGCGCGGCATGAGGACTGGCTGAAAAACGCGGCGCTTTTGCGCCGCCTTGAGCAGATGTCCAAACGCCTGAGCGCGTTGGAACATGGGTCTGTGGACGGCGCTTGTCCTGCAAACGACGAAGAGACGGGAGAGGGAACATGATTCAACCAGAACATACGGGCGGGTAGGCCATGAATCCCGCCGCCATCAAGCCGAGCGACATCGTGCGTACTCTCGACCAGTACGTCATTGGACAGGACGAGGCCAAGCGCGTTCTGGCGGTGGCGGTACATACCCATTTTCGCCGTATCGGCATGAACCGGGGGGGCGAAAGGGTGCTGGACAAGAGCAACATTCTCATTGTTGGTCCTTCCGGGTGCGGCAAGACCCTGCTTTGCGAAACCCTGGCGCGGCAGATGTCGGTGCCCTTCGTCACGGCGGATGCCACTTCGCTGGCGCAGACCCGTTTCGTCGGCGACGAAATCGAGGCGATTCTGACCCGTCTTGTGGAACAGGCGGATGGCAATCTGGAAAAGGCCAGTCGCGGCATTGTGTTCATTGACGAAGTTGACAAGCTGAAGGCCGACACTTCGGGCGCGAGCCGCGCCACTTCCGGCGAGAGCGTGCAGCACGCCCTGCTGAAAATCATGGAAGGCTATCCCGTCCGTTTTGCCGACGGGCGAGTGATGGATACCGGCGGCATCCTGTTCATCTGCGGCGGCGCTTTCGTTGGGCTGGAACAGATCATGTCGCGCACCCACGGTTTTGGTTATATCGCTATGGGGGAGGGCGATGAGAACGACAAAAAGATTCTGGAACGCTTAAACAGCCGGGTAAAACCTACCGACCTCTTTGAATACGGCCTCATCCCAGAATTTACCGGACGGTTGCCCATCATTGCGCGGATCATGCCGCTCGATCGGGATATGCTGATTCGCATCATGGTGGAGCCGAAAAATGCCCTGTACCGGCAGTTCCGGGTACTTTTGGCGGAAGGGGGCGTGCAGCTTGAGATTGCCGCCGCCGTGTTCCGACAGATTGCCGACATTGCCCTGGAATACAAGACTGGCGCGCGTTCCCTGCGCGGCATTTTTGAGGAACTCCTGACGCCGGTACTCTATGCCGTGCCGGACAAGCCGGAAGTCAAGGTGGTGCGTATCCGCTCCCTGTTCGATCCGCCGCAATTTCTGAAACAGCGGGAACCCGATGCACAAGCGCCTGCCGAGCCTCCGGCCTAGCTTGCGATGTTTTGCACATGCCTTTCAATCTGCCTATTTTTCTGACCTGGTTGCGCGTTGCGGCGATTCCGTTTCTGGTGGCGCTGTATTATTTGCCGCCCGGCTGGTTGTCCGTGCCTGAGCGCGATTTGATCTCCGCGCTGGTTTTCGTGGCGGCAAGTCTCACTGACTGGGCGGATGGCTATCTGGCGCGAAGGCTGAACCAGACTTCGGCCTTCGGCGCTTTTCTCGACCCGGTGGCGGATAAACTGCTCGTTGCTGCCGCGCTCATCATTTTGGTTGACCAAGGACGCGCCGACGCAGTAGCCGCGATTGTCATCATCGGGCGGGAAATTACCATTTCCGCCCTGCGCGAATGGATGGCGAAGATTGGGGCGGCGCGTAACGTGGCGGTTTCCATGTTGGGCAAGGTAAAGACCGTCGCGCAAATGCTGGCGATTCCGCTCCTGCTTTATTACGCGCCGTTGCCGTTTGCGCCGGAAGGTTGGGGAATGCCGATCATTGGCAGTTTTCTGCTCTGGTTTGCCGCCATCATGACCCTCTGGTCTATGGGATATTACCTGTACAAAGCCTTGCCGGAGATTTCGACACAGGGGAGAGGCCATTGAATCAGGCGCAACAAAAGCAGGACGCGGCAGAAGCGGCGGCGGATTATGTGGCGACGCATCTGGAACCCGGCGCAATCCTGGGAGTTGGCACCGGCTCGACCGTCAATTTTTTTATTGACGCGCTGGCTCCCCTGAAAGAACAGTTGGGCGGCGCGGTGGCGAGTTCGGAAGCGACTCGGCAACGCCTTGCCGCGCTTGACATTCCCATTGTGGATTTGAACGATGTCGGGCGTCTGGCGATCTACGTGGATGGGGCGGATGAAATTGACCCCGGCTTTGCCATGATCAAGGGCGGGGGCGGGGCGTTGACCCGGGAAAAAATCATTGCCGCCGCCTCCGATGTATTCGTGTGCATTGCGGATGCGGGCAAGCGGGTGGATCAGTTGGGGCGCTTTCCCCTGCCGGTGGAGGTGATTCCAATGGCAAGGCGGCTGGTTGCCGGACAACTGGCGGCACTGGGCGGCGAGCCGGTTCTGCGGGAAGGCTTTGTGACGGACAACGGTCACTGCATTCTGGATGTCGCGGGGCTGGTGATTCATAAGCCGCGCGCGCTGGAAATCATCATCAACCAGATAACCGGCGTGGTTTGCAGCGGGTTGTTTGCCCTGCGGGGCGCGGATGTCCTGCTTCTGGGAACGGAAGACGGGGTGATAACCTGTTTGCCTTTTGGCGCGTTGCCTTGATGAACACGCCGTCTTCTTCCCTGCCCGCGTCGGAAAGAGCCTGGCAATGGTGGCAGGCGGCATGGGCGCTGTTTCTGCGAAGCCCGCGCGAATTTTTCTCGCTTGGTCTGCTTTATCTTGCGTTTAACGTGCTGGTGTTCATTTTTGCCCTGAAAAACTGGCGGCTGCCCGCCCTTTTGCTTTCTTCCTTCGTGCATCCCTTTGTGATTGCCTGGCTTGCCCGATATATCCGGGTCATTCACCAGCCGGAAGAGCGCATACGCCCGCCCTCTGCCCTTTCCGCCGAACAAAAGGCATCCTGGCTGTGGCAGGTTTTGTGGCGTTTGCGGGATCAGCTTCCCGGTTTGTGGCGATTTTTCTGGCATCTGAATAGCGATTGCCGGTTATCCGCCGACCAGGTTCGCGTCTTGCTGAGAATCGGGATGATCGGATTTAGCCTGTTCTTTTTGGGAACCGCGCTGGAAGCGTGGTTGTTGCAGATGGGCGGCGCTCTGTGGGCGTTGTTGTTTGCGCTTCTGCTTTTGCTGGCGTGGGGAATGGCCTTTTGGTGCGCGCCGTATCTGGTGGTTTGGGGACATCATGCCGCCCTGAAATCGCTGTTTTTCAGTTTTTTGACGGCCTGGTTCAACTGGCGTCCCATTTTGTGCGTCCTGTTCTTGTTGGTCTCCACGGTTATCGGCCCGCTTTTTTTCCTGTCCATTTTTCCGGGATGGTTTTTTCTGACTATCCTCTGCGTGTGCTGGCTGCCCGTGGTCGTGATGGTGTATTTTTGCCTGATTTACCAGATGGCGCTTGATTTCTTTCCTTTTCCAACGCCTGTCTCCGACTATGCCTGATGCCTTGTTGCCCCCGATTGGCCTGTTCGGCGGGATTTTCGATCCCGTGCATTATGGGCATTTGCGTCTGGCGGAAGAGGCGCGGGAAGCCCTGGGGCTATCCAGAGTGCGCTGGTTGCCGGCGGGCTTGCCGACCCATCGGGAAAAGCCACAGGCTGAAAGTCGGCATCGGGTAGCGATGCTGAAAGGCGCGTTGGCGGAAAATGCCGCTTTTGAACTGGATGATACGCTGGCGGCGGATGACATTCCGGCCTATACGATAGATGCGTTAAACCATATACGCAGTCGGGAAGAGGCCGGACAGCCGCTGATCTGGCTGATGGGCGCGGATGCGTTTGCGGGGTTTCATACCTGGCATCGCTGGCAGGAGATTCTTGCACAATGCCACATTGCGGTATTGAGCCGCCCACAAGCGTGTGGAGAAGGAAGCCAACCCTTGCCGGAAGTCTTGCGCCGCCTGGTGGCGGAAAAAGAGACGACGCGCCGGGAAGTTCTGGCGGAAACGCCGGGAGGACGGATTATTTTTGTGCCCATGCCGCCGCTCGCTATTGCGTCCTCTTTCATTCGGGCGCGATTGTCTGCCGGGGCGAGCGTTCGCTACCTGTTGCCGGAATCGGCGCGCGAATATATTATCCGTCATAATCTGTACGCGCCT
>JAISSL010000085.1 GCA_031273145.1 Zoogloeaceae bacterium
AAACAATAGAATGGTGGAGAAGAGGAGGATCGAACTCCCGACCTCCGCATTGCGAACGCGGCGCTCTCCCAGCTGAGCTACTTCCCCGTAAACCCTAAAGAGGCGGCGATTCTACCGCAATTTTTGGATTCTGTACCAAATCAACCGATTTTAAGTTCCCTCTTCCTTGCGGCAGAAGATTTCTCGACACAGAATTGCTGCCTACAGAGCATCGCAGTCCGCAAGGACATCACAGTCTACAGGACATTGCCGTCCGCAAGACGCCTTGCAGTACAATGGGGGAATATTTTTCTGAACAAGGGGAAACCATCATGCGATTGAGAATTTGGAGCGTTTTGACCGCATTGCTGTCTCTGGGCGCGTGTGGCGCAGATGTGGCGGTGACTACCGGACACGTTGCGGAAATGGAAGCGATGGCTGCCGAACAAGGGCAGAAACAGAAAGAAATCGCGGTAGAGCGGTTGAATGAAGCCACGCGGCTGATGGAAGAACAGCGCAAGGGCATGGAGCAGGCCATGTCGCCTCAGGAACAGTGATCCGCGCATTTTCAGACATCAAAAAAGGGGCGGCAGGCATTGGCCTGTCGCCCCTTTGGTTTATGCCGTTCAAGCGGCGATTGGGCTGGCTGCCACTTCCTGCGTCGGGATGAAGGCCGGCAGGCTCTCATCCATCTCTTCCGGGCGGAGCGCCAGCCGGGCAGTCATCTTCCGGGCAACGCTCCGGTAGATGTCCGCGATCCGGGAATCGGGCGCGCTAATCAGCGTGGGTTGTCCATTGTCAATGAACTGACGAATCTGGATGTCGAGCGGAAGCCATCCCAGACAATCCACATCAAGCTCTTCGCTGATCTGCTCGCCGCCGCCGGAGCCGAAAATATGCTCGGCATATCCGCAGTTCGGGCAGACATGGATGCTCATGTTTTCCACAATTCCAAGCAGCGCGATGCCGTTTTTCTCAAGCAGGCGGAAGCCTTTTTTGACATCGGCCAGCGCGATGTCTTGCGGGGTGGTGACCATCAACGCGCCGCAGATAGGCGCTTTCTGGAGAAGCGAGAGCTGGACTTCGCCCGTCCCCGAGGGAAGGTCAATCAGGAGATAGTCGAGGTCATGCCAGTGGGTTCCAAACAGAAGCTGATCCAGCGTCTGAACGACCATTGGGCTGCGCCAGACCATAGGCATGTCCATTTCCATGAAAAAGCCGATGGACATGGTTTCTATGCCATAGACCGCCAGTGGTTCCATCAGGCGGCCATCTTCCGAAGTGGCCTGCCTTCCGGCAATGCCCAGCATCTGGGGAATGGAATGGCCATAGATGTCGGCATCCAGCAGGCCGACCCGCGCGCCTTCGTCGGCCAGCGCCAGGGCAAGATTGACCGCCATTGTGCTTTTGCCGACGCCGCCTTTGCCGGAGGCGATGGCAATGACGTTCTTGACGCCAGCTAACTGCTTTGCGCCCTGCTGCACCCGATGGGTGGTGACGCGACTCTCGATGGCGACGTTGGTTTTGCCAAGGCCGGGGAGGGATTCAAGCTCGGAGCGGATACGCTGCCGGAAACTCTCAATCTGGGTTTTTGCCGGGTAGCCGAGTTCGATTTCCAGGTCGATGTTCTTGCCATCGCAATCCAGCTTTCGCAGGGTCTTGTCGGAAATCAGCTCCCTGCCGCTGTCGCCATTATGGATATGGCGTAGGGCGGCTCTGGCCTTTTCGTGAAGTTTTTGCTCTTTTTTCATCGGTACTCTCCTCTGGAGTGGTTGGGGAAAATGCTGCTGTTATAGTCATTTGGTTGTCTACAAGAGTAGACAACCAGACTTATAACAGACTTTATATTCCCCTGCAATTATTTGTTACAAATACAATCGCGAATCATAAGTCGCCGTTCAAATGCCTTGAGCGGCTTATTCGGACTGGAATTTCGTGGTGAAGAACAGGAAACTTGCAAGCAGGAACAAGCAACTCTGCATATGATAACGGATTTTGACGGATTCATCAAAATTACGTGTGCATTATTTGCAACAAATGTACATCCAAGATGTAAAAGCGCCGTTTTTCGGGCGGCGGAAGGGACTTGCAGACGGCGATTGTTTTTAAAAAATTGTCCGGGCGCAGCCTGTTATTTCATGTGGCGCAGGGCGAGGCTGACCGAGAGTTGCGCGCCGAGCCAGCCCAGAAAAGCGCCCAGAATGACGAGCAGGCTGGAATAGACAAAACCCGGCGGATGGAGGGTGAAATCGCTGCCGTAGAGGGAGGCAAGCTGGGTGACGGAAGGGTTCAGGACGGCAAGGCCGGTGAGCAGGAAAAATATGGCGGCAAGCCCGCCCAGCGCGCCTTGCAGGATGCCGGAATAATAAAAGGGACGACGGACGAAGGCATCCGTTGCGCCAATCAGACGGGCGACCTCAATTTCTTCGGCCTGCGCCATGACTTGCAGGCGAATCGTATTGAACGTGACCGCGACCAGACCGACGGCGAATACGAGCGCCAGCAGATTGACCGTCTGGATGCCAAGGCGCAGAAAAGCATTGAAACGCTTGATCCAGGCGGAATCAAGCTGGGCATGGGCAATGCCGGGGAATGTGACGAACTGCTCGTACAGCCGTTCCAGATTTTCCGCGCTGGAATCGGCAGGTTCCAGGATAAAAGCGTCGGGCAGCGGGTTTTTGGGCAGCGCCGCGATGATTTCCGCCATCCCCTCGGTATTTTTCAGTTGCCGCAGGGCATCGTCCCTGGGCACGAAACGCCACTGTCCGGGGATGAGTGCTTCCGCCCGTTTCCGAACCGCCGCGACTTCCCTGGTAGAAGCGCCGATCTCCATGAACAGGCTGATTTGCTGGACGTTCGCGCGATCTGCGCCCAGGGCATGAATGTTGTCGAGAAAGACGTACCCGGCAGCGGGCAGGGTCATGGCAATGCCGATGACGAGCAGGGAGAGCAGGGTATTGAGCGGCGCGGCGGCAAGCCGCCGGACGGCGCGGGAAAAGGCCGCGAGATGTTGTCTGAACCAGGCTTTCATAGGAGAAGCTGACCGTGATCGAGGGTCAGGATGCGTAAATCGCGCCCCGGAATTTTGTGGGGCGCGTGGGTGGAAATAATGACGGTGACGCCCACCTGATTGAAGGCAGCGAACAGGTCGAGTACCTGTCTGGCGGATTCGTCGTCGAGATTGGCGGTGGGTTCGTCGACCAGCAGGATGGAAGGACGATTGACCACGGCGCGGGCAATCGCCAGCCGTTGCTGTTCGCCGCCGGAGAGCGCGATCGGATAGGCGCGTTCGCGGGAGAGCAGGCCGACTTTATCCAGCGCGGCGCGGGCGCGGCGCTGGGCTTCCCGCAGAGGCAGTCCGATGACTTCCAGCGGCAGGAGTACGTTTTCCAGCGCGGGGCGGTCGAACAGCAGCTTTTGATCCTGAAAAACGAGGCCGATATTGCGGCGCAGAAAGGGCAGGGCTTTTTTTCGCAAGGTAAGCAGATTTTGTCCGCCGATGGTCAGAATGCCGGAAGTCGGACGCTCGATAGCGCCCATGAGCTTCAGGAGCGTCGTTTTGCCCGCGCCGGAGTGCCCGCGCAGCAGCGCCATTGCGCCCGCGTTGATTTCAAAACTCACGTCCCGAATGGCTTCAAAGCCGCCGAGATAGCGTTTGGTGAGATGGTTTGCGACGATCATGCGAACAGGGCTTCCGTGAATTCGTTTGCGACAAAGGGGCGCAGGTCGTCAATGCCTTCGCCTACGCCGATGAAGCGGATGGGCTTGGGGCATTGCCGGGCGATGGCGGCGATAACGCCGCCCTTGGCGGTTCCGTCGAGCTTGGTCAGGATGAGGCCGGAAACCGCAATGGCCTGATCGAACGCCTTGACCTGGGTAAGCGCATTCTGGCCGATGTTGGCATCCAGCACCAGCAGGACTTCGTGCGGGCCGCTGGGTTCCGCTTTCTGGATGACGCGGCGCACCTTGGCGATTTCTTCCATCAGATGAAGCTGGGTCGGCAGCCGTCCGGCGGTATCCGCGAGCACGATGTCCATGTTTCGGGCGCGGGCGGCGTGAATGGCATCGAAGATGACCGCAGCCGGGTCGCCGCTTTCCTGCGAGATGACGGTCACGTCGTTGCGCTCTCCCCAGGCCATCAACTGTTCACGCGCTGCGGCGCGAAAGGTGTCGCCAGCCGCGAGGAGGACGCTTTTGCCCTGATTCTGGAAATATTTGGCGAGCTTGCCGATGGAGGTGGTTTTGCCCGCGCCGTTGACGCCAGCAAGCATGATGATGAAGGGCTTGTTTGCGCCGATTGCAAGCGGCGCTTCCAGAGGCTTTAGGAGTTCGGAAAGTGCTTCTGCAAGCGCGTTCTGGATTGCCTCGGCGCCTTCCAGTTTTTCTTTTTTGGCGCGTTCTTTTAGGGTGGCGAGCAGGGTTTCTGTGGCTTCGAGTCCGACATCGGCGGTCAAGAGCAGGTTTTCCAGTTCTTCCAGCAGTTCATCATCTACCTTGCCGCGTGAGAACAGGGTTTTCATCCGCCCGCCCAGTTCCGCCCGCGTGCGGGAGAGGCCGTCGAACAGGCGTTCGCGCCAGCTACGCGCCTCTTGCGGCGCGTCCTTGTTGGGCGCGGCTGTATAGTCTTTTTTCTTCAGGAAACTGAGCATGGAAACCGGGTAATCGAATACTGCAAATAAAGCGGGATTATACCTTTGTTCGCCTGATAACGCTGTTCTGCTGTTCGCCCTGCCTGCCTATGACGAAAACGCCCTCTTATGACGAAAACGCCCTCGTCGGGCGGGAAAAGAGCTTCGGATTCGATGGGGCGCAACTGGCGGCATGAGAACTTCACTCTTTCGCCACGCGGCGCTTTGTCCTTTGTATAATTCATAAACCGTAGAGCGTTTTTTCAGGAGAAGCGTCGTGAGCACCGCAAAACCATTCATGGAACCGGAATATATTCTGGAATTCATCGCGGACACCCGCGCCGATTACATGCTGACCACGATTGGGGATGACGGTCAGGAATACGGCGTTTGTCCGTACATCACCTTTTACATTTACCACGGCAAGGGGGATTTTTTGCCGTTGTGCGATGAGATAATCGAGCTGCACCAGGAATTGCAGACGCTGATGGATACGCCGTTTCTGCGCGTGTACGACGACAAGACAGAAAGCTGGCTGGAAGCTGAACCGCAATATCTGGGGCGCGAACTGTTGCGGGAACATGCGCGTCTGGATGCGGCGCTTGGCTACAAGCCGTTTGTCATTGCGGCAACCGATCAGGAAAGCCCCGACGTTTCCGCGCATTGGGCAATTTCCGCCTGGGTGACGGACAACAACGAGATGCGCTATTCGACGCTCAAGATTACATTCCGGGACAGTTGGTATCGCAAGAACCAAAGCGTCTGGCATGGCTTTGTCGAAAAGTGGTTGAGCCGCCTGCGCCCGGAACAGTGCTACAGCGGCTATGAGATTGGCACAACAACCGGCTTCATGGGCACGTATGAGAGCGACGTGCTGGAACGAATCTGCGCCGATTACTTTTATGGGCTGGATGTCGACCATCCGCAGGTAACGGGCTATCACTGGCACGACAATCAGGAGGGCGAGATTGATTACGCCACGATAGGCACGGGGCTTCGCACGCCAACCTGGTGTTTTTTGTTGAGTCCATTCTGGTTGCAGAAGCTAGGCAAACGTCCGGCGGAAGCGCGGATGGCGCTCAAGCATCCGTTGATTACAATCAGCGAGATTCCCTATCCGGTCGGCAAGCACAACCCGAACGGCGACCCTGCCCTGTGGATTCGTCTGGGCGAACTGAACCTGTATCCGGTGGATAATGGCGTGCCGGAACTGCCGGTACTTGCCAATGTGCTCATCCGGCTGATTCGTTGCAACTGGCTGCGACTCTTTACGCTTGACCCGTGGGAAGGGGAAGACGACCAGAATCCGCATTTTGATAGCGGGAGCAGCACAAAGTGGATGGCGCGGTTTGATGAGGAAAGCGAATGGCCGAACCGGGAAGTGCGGCAAAAGCCCGCCCTGCCTCATTCGGGAAAGGCATCGTGAGTACAGCCGAACTTTACCTTTCCCAAGATGAAATTGATGAATTCATCAGGGAAACAAAAATTGCGCCACAACTTTTTTATGGCGACGAAGGCGCAGAATACGGCGTTTGCCCGTACATCACCTTCTACATCTATCATGGAAGGGAGGATTTTTTGCCGTTGTGCCATGAGGTCATTGAACTGCACCAAGAGTTGCAGACGCTGATAGATAGGCCGTTTCTGCGTGTCTACAACAGCAGGTGGGGAAGCTGGGTGAAAGCCACGCCCCAAAAACTTGGGCGCGACCTGTTGCAGGAACACGCACAGTGGACCCTCAAAAAAGGTTTCAGGGATTTTGTGGTGAAGGCTACGGATAAGGAAAGCCCCGCCGCTTCCGCCCGATGGGCGATTTCCGCAGAGGTTTCTGAATGCCCTGAGATGAACTACACGACGGTCAAGATGACGTTTCGAGACCAATGGTACAGGGATGGGAACAACCGGCATGTCTGGCACGCATTTGTCGAGAAGTGGCTGAACCGTCTGCATCCGATACAGTGCTACAGCGGCTATGAGATCGGCACGACCACGACCGGAGTTTTTGGCGCCTATGAAAGCGATGTGATGGAGCGCATCTGCGCCGATTACTTCTATGGGCTGGACATTGACCACGCTTTCAGGATGGGATTTCACCCCCACGACGATAAAAAAGGCTATGTCAATCATGGCCGTCTTGGCGCGGGGCTTCGTACCCCGACCTGGTGTTTTTTGCTCAGTCCATTCTGGTTGCAAAAGTTGGGCAAGCGTCCTTCGGAAGTGCGGATGGCGCTCAAGCATCCGGCGATCAAGATTACTGAAATCCCCTATCCGCACGGAAAACACAACCCGAACGGCGATTCTGCCCTGTGGATTCGCATGGGCGAACTGCACCTGTATCCGGTAGATGAAGGCGTGCCGGAACTGCCGATGCTTGCCAATGCGCTTATCAAACCGATTCGCTGCAACTGGTTGCAACTCTTTACGCTCGACCCGTGGGAAGGCGACCCGAATCCGCGTTTCGACTTTGAAAACGGCCCGAAGTGGATGGCGCGGTTCGACGAGGACAGCGAATGGCCGAACCGGGAAGCGCGACAAAAACCCGCCACGCCTGAAGGCGCAAAATAAGAAAGGCAGGCGTCCCGGTAAAAAGGGAACGAAAAAAACGAATTCAACATACTTTGCTTTTCGCGCCGCCCAAATTGCAGTATGCTTAACGGCTTTCCTGCACCAGAGTCAGGGAACCCAAAACAAGAGGATCAGTATGGACAAGGACTTATACGAAGCCGCGCTCGAATATCACCGTCATCCGACGCCCGGCAAAATCTCGGTTCGCCCCACCAAAGGACTGTTGAACCAGCGCGATCTGGCGCTTGCCTATTCGCCCGGCGTTGCCGCGCCTTGCGAGGCCATTGAGGCAGACCCAAAAACGGCGGCGCAATACACTTCCCGCGCCAATCTGGTCGGCGTCGTCACGAACGGCACTGCCGTCCTGGGGCTTGGCGACATCGGCCCCCTGGCCGCCAAGCCAGTCATGGAAGGCAAAGGCTGCCTGTTCAAGAAATTTGCGGGCATTGACGTATTCGACATCGAACTGGCCGAACACGACCCGGACAAGCTGATTGACATCATCGCCTCGCTGGAGCCGACCCTGGGCGGCGTCAACCTTGAGGACATCAAGGCGCCCGAATGTTTCTACATCGAAGAAAAGCTGAAAGCGCGGATGAACATCCCGGTCTTTCATGACGACCAGCACGGCACGGCCATCATTTCCGCCGCCGCCATGTTGAACGGCCTGAAAGTCATCAAGAAGAAGATTGAAGCGGTCAAGATTGTCTGTTCCGGCGCGGGCGCGGCGGCCATTTCCTGTCTGGATTTGTGGTGTCACTTAGGCGTGCGGAAAGAAAACATCACCGTCTGTGATTCCAAGGGCGTAATCCGGCACGGGCGCGAGGACAAGATGGACGCATCCAAGTTGCGCTACGCCCAGAATACCGAAGCGCGTACCTTGGGCGAGGCCATCAAGGGCGCGGATATTTTTCTGGGGCTTTCCACGGCGGGCGTTTTAAAGCCTGAAATGCTCTCCGAAATGGCGTCCGACCCGCTCATTTTCGCGCTTGCCAACCCAACGCCTGAAATCATGCCGGAAGAGGCGCAGGCTGTCCGGCCTGACGCCATCATTGCGACCGGGCGTTCCGATTATCCCAATCAGGTAAACAACGTCCTTTGCTTCCCCTTCATTTTCCGGGGGGCGCTGGATGTCTGCGCGACCCGGATTACGGAAGAGATGAAACTCGCCTGCGTGTATGCCATTGCCGCAATGGCGGAAGATGAAATTGCCGACGAAGTTGCCGTTGCCTATCCGGGGCATCGTCTGGAATTCGGGCGCGAATACCTGATTCCCAAGCCTTTCGACCCGCGCCTCATCGTCCGCATTGCGCCGGCAGTCGCCCGCGCCGCGATGGATTCCGGCGTGGCAACCCGGCCTATCGAAGATTGGGATGCCTACCATCAACATCTCTCCGAATTCGTCTATCAGACCGGGGCGGGAATGCGCGCCATCTTTCAGGAAGCCCGGCATCAGCCGAGCCGCCGCGTTGCCTACGCCGAAGGGGAAGATGAGCGGGTACTGCGCGCCATACAGGTTGTGCGCGATGAAAAACTCGCCTTTCCGCTTCTTATCGGCAGACCGCAGATCATCCTGCACAATCTGCAAAAGAGCGGGTTGCGCCTCCTGCCCAACGTGGATTTCGAGATTATTGACCCGGATAATCTGCCGAATTATCAGGAATACTGGACGGACTACCATCAAATCATGAAGCGGCGCGGCGTGACCATTGACATGGCGAAGGTGCGGGTTCGCGCGGATAACACGGTGCTGGGCGCGTTGATGGTTCGGCTGGGTCATGCGGATGGCCTGATTTGCGGCCTTTCCGGTTATTTTGACCTGCACCTGCGCGACGTGGATGAAATCATCGGCAAAGCGCCCGGACACAAGACCATGGCGGCGCTGAATCACCTGATTCTGCCGGGACGCTCCATTTTCGTCTGCGATACCCATGTAAACGAAAACCCGGACGCGGAACAACTGGCGGAAATTACCCTGATGGCTGCCGAAACCGTGCGCCGCTTTGGATTTTCGCCCAAGGTTGCGCTTCTTTCCCATTCCAATTTTGGTTCTGCGCGTTCGCCTTCGGCGAACAAAATGCGGGAGGCGCTTGCCATTGTGCGCGAGCACTCGCCCACGCTGGAAGTGGATGGCGAAATGCACGGCGACGCGGCGCTCGCTGAACATGTGCGCGGGCTTTCCGACCCGGATTCGCCGCTTAAAGGCGAAGCCAACCTGCTCATCATGCCCAATCTCGACGCGGCGAATATCTCCTACAACCTGCTCAAGATGACGGGCGGCGATGGCGTAACCATCGGCCCGGTGCTGATGGGGGTGGCGAAGCCCGTGCATGTCATCACGCCTTCGTCTTCGGTACGGCGGCTGGTCAATCTGACGGCTCTGGTGGCAACGGAAAAATGCCCTGCGGGTCTTGCGGACGGCGATTGAAAAACCGTCACAAGCCACGCTTGGGCAAGAAATGGTTTTAGAGCGGTTTTGTTTATCCCGTACATGATGGAATCTCCATCCCTCAACCGGGGCTAAAGCATGATACGGGCGGCAGG
>JAISSL010000115.1 GCA_031273145.1 Zoogloeaceae bacterium
CGAAGGCTTCCCCGATCATCGGGTAGCTACAGGAAGTGACTTCCTTGCACAGCCACATCGCCACCTGCCGGGGACGGGCAATGGGACGGGAACGCTTCTTGGAAAGCAGATCGGCCAGCTTGATCTTGTAGTAGTTCGCGACGGTCTTCTGTATGTCCTCAATGCTGATGTTGCGGGTTGCTCCAATCAGTTCTTTCAAGGCTTCCCGCGCCAAATCCAGGGTAATGGGCGCATTGCGAAAACCCGCATAGGCAATGACCTTTTTCAGCGCCCCTTCCAGCTCGCGCACATTGGCGCGCAGGCTTTTCGCAATGAAAAACGCGACTTCGTCGGAAAGGCAAAACCGTTCCGCCTCCGCTTTCTTTTGCAGAATCGCAACCCGCATTTCGGTTTCCGGCGGATCGATCTGCACGGTCAAACCGCCGTCCAGACGGCTGACCAGACGATCATCCAGGCCGTTGATGTTTTTCGGATAGGTGTCGCAGGTCAGGACTATCTGCTTGTTTGCCAAGGCCAAGGCATTGAAAACAAAGAGAATTTCTTCCTTGGTACGGGATTTGTTGCCGACTCCGAAGAATTGCATGTCATCCAGCAGCAACACGTCCAGACGGCGGTAATAGTTCTGCATGTCTTCCATAGTACCCTGCCGGTAAGCGCGCACCACGTCAGTGCCATAGTCCTCGGCATGGACGTAGCGCACCACCTTGTCGGGACACAGCTGGATAATCCGGTTGCCGATGGCGTGCAGCAGGTGGGTTTTGCCAAGACCGGGGCCGCCATAGATAAAGAGCGGGTTGTAACGGTTCTCGCCCGGCTTTTCCGCCACGTTTTCCGCAGCGGCATAGGCAAGACCATTGGCTCTGCCGATCACCAGATTCTCGAAAAGCTGGTTCTGGTTCAAGCGGGTACGCTCATGCAGCATCTTCGTCTCGCCCTGTTCCGGCGCGGCGGGCGGGTTTTTTCCCTTCGACGCGGAAGACGCGCCGCCCTGTTTGCCGGATTTTTTGCCCTGCCCTGCCTCTTCTTTGGCCGCCGGTTCCGCTTCCGTCTGCCCCTCGCGGGTTTCCAGCCGCACGGCAACCGGCTTGCCATAGAAATCAGCCGCGCAATTCTGGATGAACTCCAGATAGTGCTGGCGCACCCAGTTGCGGATGAAATTGCTGGGCGCAACCAGACAAAGCCCCGCGTCCGGCGTGCCTTCGCCTTCCAGAGAGAGCGGGGAAATCCAGACCGCAAACCGCTTGGGCGGCAGTTCGCCTCTCAGCTTATCCAAACAGGTATCCCAAAAAGCAGACATGAAACAACTCTCGCAAAACAGATTTTTTCGGAAAAAAACAAGACGCCCCGGTAAAGTCGAAAACCCGGAGCGAGGGGAGACGCATTTTATCAGAACAGACTTGCCGATAACGACTGCTTTAAAAATTCCTTGTCGTCCGCAAGCCTGATTTATACGGAACTACTTTATAAACAATATGTTATAGCATAAACTTAAAGTGTTACATTAATATAAATCACGCGCGTCACGCGGATACCAGAAAAAACCCAAAACCGGGGTAAAATCACCAGGCATACAAAGAATCACCATGATGAACATCCACCGCTTTCGCTTTGCGCTTCTGCTCCTGACCGGAGTTGCCCTGTCCGGGCTGTATCTGCCGGGACACGCGGCTGACCGTCGCGCCAAGGACTTCAAGGAAGATGAACTGGCGCTTTGCCAGACAAAACCCTGCCGCGTCGTTGCGGTTCATTCTGCCGGTAAGAACGAGCAGGGCGAAGCCTTGCGCGTCGTCGAGCTTGATCTGGGCAAGACCCGCAAGAATGCGGAAAATCATGCGGTGGCATGTAACGACGGACACAAGCATTACTGGCTGCTTGGCGGTCGGGAAAAAAAGCGGCTTCTGCTCGATCTGTGCAATGACGGCTACGGCGCGCGAGGCACTGGCGTTGATGAAGTCGCCATCGGCGACAACGTAATAACCCATAGCCAGAGCGGCGGGAGCAACCATCAATGGGATCATGCGAGAACGGTTCAGTTATCGCCGCTGACCTTGCTCAACGAAACGTTCAAGAGTTACGAGATATTCCTGTGGGAGAGCAGCCTGACCGAAACGTACACCGACTGGCAAAAGCTGCGGAGCACCTATACCCATTTTTTCCCGTCCTGTGATGAGGAGGGCGTCATGCCGAAAGGCGACCCGGAAGAAGAGGACACCGCGAAGGGCGAACGGACGCAGATTTCCCTGATTCCCCGCTTTCTGGAAAAAAACGGCCTGCCCAAAGACGCGGCTCATGCCGTTTTGGGAACGTGCGCCCTGGAAACGAACGTCGGCAACGGCTTTGCCCTTCAGGGAAAACCGGAAGGTACAGAATGGATGCGAAGCCTGATTGTCGGCGACGAACTCTGGATCAGCGCGCGCGCCGGTAAATTGCGCGCGCGCGGCGACAACTGGCTTCATGACGATCATCTCGAACTCTGGCTTGCCAACAACGAAGGCATCTCGTCCGATATGGAATACTGCATCCCGGAAAAAACCGATCATAAAGGCTTGCGCCAATGGGGCATCGGTCTGGGGGATGGAAAGGTTCATGCCGGGTTCGGCGCTGAATCGCGGGAAAAACTGCCGATCACCCTCATTTCGCGCGCGGAGTTGCGGGATTCGTCCGCGCCCGACCCCATCATCAATCTCCGCATTGCCCTGCCAAAGGACTACCAAAAACTCACCCTCGTCCTCGCGCGCGGCGATGGCAGCAAACCAGTCAGCCTGCTTGCCACCAGCAAGCTCGAATACGGAAAGGCGGCGACATTGGGACACGCCTTCGACATCAAACATGAATCCGGCGGCGGCATCGAATGCGGCATCGTCAATGGACGGCTCGACTTCATCCGTTCTACCTTGCGCCCGCCGTTTCCGTCAGATTAGACCACCACCCGGATCATTCGGGGCGCAAACAGAAACGGCGCGGACATTACCTACCCAGCTTACTGTCCTCGCAACCTGTACTCTTGCACTCACGCTCACGTTCCTTCAAAAAGTTCAAACGCTGTTGAGTCAGTTCGACGGCGCACGTCAGATTAACGAAAAAACCGTTGGGGCGTTCATAGCTGCATTGATCGTCACGCTCTTTGATCCAGGCCAACTGCCCCGTTTTCAACACATTTTTCTGCTCAGCCGTCAAGAGCTTGCGTAGATCGCCATAAGCTCTGTTCAAATCCTGATCGGTTTGCGAAAACAGATTGCCCGCGCAATATACCTGGTCGAAAGCGTTGCGCGGCGCAGCGCAGCCTGCGGCAAGCGCATCCGTACTGACGGCGGTGACAACCAGGCTCAGAGCAAGACCATAAGCAAAATTTTTCATGTCGAATTCCCTTAAAAAAAAGCCGATGCGCGGCAAAATGAAACAGGATACTCAAGGCTTCACGTTGCAATCATGAACCGCTTGAGAGATGGCGGCTGCCAATCTGGTAATGGTATCAGGTTCGCCAAGGCGTTTTTCTTCATCTGGATTGACGATGACGCCGATCTCCACCAACACGGCTGGCATGGTCGCGTACTTCAGCACGATCAATTCGTCGAAACGATGGACGCCCAGGCGATTGTCAATGAGCGGTCTGTTTTCTCCGCGAATCGGCGTGGCGTGATAGAGCGACGGCTTTTCGCCAGCCGCCAATAATTTTTCGCCAATGGCTCGCGCACAGCGCAGGCTTTGCGCGTAATGCGGATTACGACGCGAGATAAAAAGAGAAAAACCGGAGAATTCGGTCTGGCGGCCTGCGTCAATCCAGGCTTGTTGCATGGAATCATGATGGATGGAAATAAAGAAGTCGGCATCTGGCGCTTGCGCTGGGCGCTGCGTCAAACGAATCTCTTTGCCATCGGCTGAAACCCTTGTGACGCGATTATTCAAGGCGACCAGATCACGCGACACGGCGGCGCTAAAATCCAGGTTATACAGATATTCGGCTCGACCACTGGCTCCCATGGCGCCAGGAAGCTGTGGCGTGTGCCCTGTATCCACCACAATGTGGGCAGCCTGCGCCGACAAAGCGCCAAGCATCAATACCCAGGCAAGCGCGAGCCGCGTCGCAACGAATCTCGCAACACCAGGGTGGAATTTTTTTGTCATGTTCTGCATGGTAGACCGCATCCGAAGATAGCACGATGATTTTCGATGAAGCATACCGTCTTAAGCCAACAGCGTCAAATGCGGCAGCAGCGACGGACGGCTCGACCTGATTCGTTCCACCTTGCGCCTGCCGCTTCTGCCAGACTAGACCTCCGCCCGGGTCATTCTCGCAAACAGAAACGGGGCGCATTACCTGCCCAGCTTACTGTCTTCGCAACCGGAACTCTTGCACTCACGCTCACGTTCCTTCAAAAAATTCAAACGCTGTTGAGTCAGTTCGACGGCGCACGTCAGATTAACGAAAAACCGTTGGGGCGAGCTTGCAATCTTCAAGCTTTCAGAACACAATATAAAATCATTTTTTGCAGGTTATCGCTTCGCTTCAACCCCCTTGCCGTTTCACGCCCCCCTTTGCCGAAGGGGAATTTTCAGGCTTCAGGAGTCAATGCCATGCCCTTGTTTTCTTCTGCTTCTTCTACGATGACCCGTGTCGGTTCCGCCGCGCTCTTCGCGCTTTTTGCTCTGACGCTTACCCATTGCAGCGGCGAGACGACCAAGGATGCCGTTGGTACCGTGACCAAAAAAACCGCAGAGAACATCAAAGGGGCTGTCGCCGGTATTGCCATCGGGATTGAAGAAGGGCGCAAACAGGTGACCAGCAGAGACGGAGCGGTGGTGATCGACAAGGCAAACGAACTGGATGGAAAGATTGCCATCGAGATCATCAAGCATGTTCGGACTGAGAACGGGGTCGCCATCACCATCAGCTTCGCCAATACGACAGAGCAGCCCTATCGGATTACCGGCGGCATCTTTGGGAAAGACGCCATATTGGCGCTGGACAAAGAGGGTTTTGTAGCCCGCGCCAAAAATGAGATTTCGGATCTGACCGTTCCACCCCAAGCCAAGGATGTCGCGGTTTTCCATTTTGAGGCAAAAGAAACGCCATTTTCTCGCCTGCGCGCTTTCGGCAAAGATTATCCACTTCCCGCGCAGACCGTCTTGCCCGCTTCACCGGCCACCTCTTCCCCACCGGCTTCCTGAAGAAAAATTTACCTTGCCGATCATTCCTCTGCCGCCAACCTGATGACGGCGGCGGCATCGAATGTGGCATCGTCAATGGACGGCTCGACTTCATCCACTCTACCTTGCGCCTGCCGCTTCCGTCAGACTAGACCTCCGCCCGGATAATTCTGGTTTATAATGTTTGTCATTCTTCCGAGGAGCGCTGCGAGATTTTTCAAAATCCCAGGCTCGGAAGGCGTGGCAAAGGGCATCCTGCCCAATGCCCCAAGGTTCCAACCGCGCTCGCCTGATTAAAAACCCCTTACCGGGGCGAGGCGAGTTGCTGGATTGAATCCCCCCTTCCCGCTTCCGGTATTCGTTCTTGAAGGAGAACCGCTGTGGACGCCGTTACCAAAACCAATCACGACTACGTGATCGCCGACCTTGCCCTTGCCGACTGGGGACGCAAGGAAATCACCATTGCCGAAACCGAAATGCCGGGCCTGATGGCCATCCGCGAAGAATTCGCCAAAAGCAAGCCATTGAAGGGCGCGCGCATTACCGGCTCGTTGCACATGACCATCCAGACCGCCGTGCTGATTGAAACGCTCGTCGCGCTGGGGGCGGAGGTGCGCTGGGCTTCCTGCAACATCTTTTCCACTCAGGATCACGCCGCCGCCGCCATTGCCCAGGATGGCGTTTCCGTCTTTGCCGTCAAGGGCGAAAGCCTGCCGGATTACTGGAACTACACCCACCGCATTTTCGAGTGGCCGGATGGCGGCTATTCCAACATGATTCTGGATGACGGCGGCGACGCTACCCTGCTCCTGCACTTGGGCGCAAAGGCGGAAAAGGATATTGCCACGCTCGCCAGCCCAAGCTGCGAAGAAGAAACCGTGCTCTTCGCCGCCATCCGCGCCAAACTGGCAACCGACCCAACCTGGTACTCCACCCGCATCGCGCATATAAAAGGCGTGACGGAAGAAACCACGACCGGCGTACATCGTCTCTACCAGATGCACGCGAAAGGCGAGCTTCGTTTCCCGGCCATCAATGTCAATGATTCGGTGACGAAATCCAAGTTCGACAATCTTTACGGTTGCCGCGAATCGCTGGTCGACGGCATCAAACGCGCTACCGACGTGATGATTGCGGGCAAGATCGCCGTCGTGCTCGGCTACGGCGATGTCGGCAAGGGCTGCGCCCAATCGCTGAAAGGGCTGGGCGCAACGGTCTTGATTACCGAAATTGACCCCATCTGCGCCCTGCAAGCCGCAATGGAAGGCTATCGCGTGGTCAACATGGAGGAAGCCGCCAGTCAGGGCGATATTTTCGTGACCGCCACCGGCAACGTGAATGTCATCACCCACGCGCACATGCAGGCCATGAAGATGAACAGCATCGTCTGCAACATCGGCCATTTCGATTCCGAAATTGACGTGGCGAGCCTGAAGCAATACCAATGGGAAAACATCAAGCCGCAGGTCGATCACGTCATTTTCCCGGACGGCAAGCGCATCATCCTGTTGGCCGAGGGAAGGCTCGTGAATCTGGGTTGCGCCACCGGACATCCGAGTTTCGTGATGAGCAATTCCTTCGCCAACCAGACTTTGGCGCAAATCGAGCTGTTCACCAAGACGGCGGAATACCCGATCAACGTCTACACCCTGCCCAAAAA
>JAISSL010000187.1 GCA_031273145.1 Zoogloeaceae bacterium
ACGATTCCCGCGCCGTTGAACTATGCGCCGCCGGGGCATTCCCCGTATCCCGCTTCCATCTGCGCTTCCTTAAACCACCAGATTTGCCACGGCATCCCGAATGAGCGCCCCTTAAAAAACGGCGACATCGTAAACATTGACGTGACCGTCATCAAGGATGGCTTTCACGGCGATACCAGCCGGATGTTCCTGTTGGGCGAGCCTTCGATTCAGGCCAGGCGCCTGTGCGCCATCACCTTTGAATGTATGTGGCTGGGAATTCGCGCGGCGCGTCCCGGCGGAAGGCTGGGCGACATCGGCGCGGCCATCCAGAAACATGCGGAACAAAACGGCTATTCCGTCGTGCGCGAATTCTGCGGGCATGGCATCGGGCGAAAATTTCACGAAGCGCCTCAGGTTCTGCACTATGGCAAGGCAGGCAGCGGCGAAGAATTGAAGCCCGGAATGATTTTCACCATCGAGCCGATGATTAACGCCGGGAAGGCGGCAATCAGCACCCTTGCGGATGGCTGGACTGCCGTAACCAAAGACCGCAGCCTGTCCGCCCAGTGGGAACACACGGTTCTGATTACGGATAACGGCTCAGAGGCGCTTACCCTGTCGCCAGGCGCGCTGCCGCCGCCGTAAGAAAAACACAGTTTTCCAGCGGATGCCCGTATGTACAGGCGAACCCCCGAAAAAAGCACAAAGTGCATGTATGGCAATGAATATTTTTACTTTTTGCGTACTCAGTTGCCCGTATCGCATAGATATGCGATAAGATACCAACTGTTTTGGATGCAATCCGCTGACTCCTTGGAGGAAACCGCGTATGCTTTTGATTATCGGCTACATCATCATTCTGGCTGCGACGCTGGGGACTTTCTCCGTCCACGGTCATCTGGCGGCCTTGTGGATGCCGACCGAGTACCTGGGGATTTTCGGGCTTCTGGTTGCTGGCTTCATCGCCAACAACAGCCCGAAGATGATCAAGAACGTCCTGGGATCGTTGCCGAATGTGTTCAAAGGCTCGCGTTACACCAAGAGTTATTACGTGGACCTGCTGGCGTTGCTCTTTGAACTGCTCGCCAAGGTGCGTAAGGAAGGGTTGATGTCCATTGAAAATGACGTGGAAAACCCGGATTCCAGCCCGATTTTCAGCAAGTATCCAGGCATCATGCGCGACCATCATGTGCTGGAATTCATCTGCGACTACCTCCGCATGATGGTGGGGGGCAACCTGAATACCCTGGAGGTTGAATCGTTGATGGAACAGGAACTGGAACTGCACCATCAGGACGCGGAAGGGCCAGGCCATGTAATCAAGGAACTGGCGGACGCCATGCCGGCTTACGGCATCGTGATATGCGTGATGGGCGTGGTCAACGTGATGGGTTCGGTTGGCGAGCCACCGCCGGTGTTGGGCAAGATGATCGGCGGGGCGTTGGTCGGCACGTTCCTGGGGATTCTGACAGGTTACGGCTTCGTTGCGCCAATCGCTTCCCTGCTGAATCTGGCAGCCGAAGACAACAGCAAGGTTTACGGCGTGGTCAAGGCCGTGTTGCTGGCTTCCATGTCCGGCTACGCGCCGCAGGTTGCAATCGAGTTCGGGCGCAAGAACGTGCCGGTAGATAGCCGCGCAAACTTCCTTGAGTTGGAGGAAGAATTGAAGAACCGTAAAGGTCGGTAACTCACATCGGAATAGGCTGCCATGAGCGAAAATACGATACCAGTCGTCGTCAAGCGAATCAAAAAGGGCGGTTCCGCCGCGCACGGCGGCGCGTGGAAAATCGCCTATTCCGACTTCGTGACCGCGATGATGGCGTTTTTCCTGCTGCTGTGGCTGCTCGGCTCGACCTCGAAAGGCGATCTCCAGGGCATCGCCGAATTTTTCCAGAATCCGCTGAAGATTGCCCGGGACGGCGGCAGCGGCTCAGGCGACGCAACCAGCATTCTCCAGGGAGGCGGGCAGGATTTGACAAGGGCTGCCGGACAGGTGCGAAAGGGTAGTAACCCCAATGATAAAACCACGCGCGAGCAGCGCCGCGAATTTGAACAGCGCGAAAAGCAATCGCTGGAACGCCTGAAACAAAGAATCGAAGAGATGATTGACAAATCGCCGGAATTGAGGATTTTCAAGAACCAGCTCCTGCTGGAACTGACTGCTGAAGGGCTGCGTATCCAGATTGTAGATGAACAGAACCGTCCCATGTTCGATCTGGCCAGCGACCAGCTAAAGCCTTATACTGTTACCATCCTGCATAAAATTGCCGAAGTGTTGAATGAGGTTCCCTATCGCCTGAGTCTGGCAGGATACACCGACGCCGCGCAGTTCGTGGGCGGGGTGCGCGGCTTCTCCAACTGGGAACTTTCCGCCAATCGCGCGAATTCCTCGCGGCGGGAACTGGTGGCAGGCGGGCTGGACGATACCAAGGTATTGCGGGTGGTTGGCCTTGCGTCTTCGGTGCTGTTCAATCCCAATGACCCGTTGAGTCCGGCGAATCGCCGCATCAGCATCACGGTGCTGAACAAGCGCACGGAAATGGCCATTTTGCAGGAAAACTCGGAAGATGTAGAAGTGGATGATGACGATGAACAAAGTATACAGAATCTGGCAGATCAACTGCCCTGACGAAGTTTGTCCGCCTGCCTTGAAGCGCCTGCCTTTTGCGCTTGGGACAGAGGGGGATATTGTCTTTTTGGAGCAGACGCTATGGCTCTGACCTATGGCACGACACCTTCGCGGTTTGCGACCGGGCTTTCAAAGACATCGCAAAGTCAGGAAAAACCCATGACGTTGACGGAACGTCTCGCAATCGTACGGCAGGCAGGTCAGATGTCGTCGTCGTCCGACAAGTCTGAGCATGAGTTTTCCTTCAAAAGCGTGGACTTTGATCGGGTACGCCGCCTGATTTACGCCAAAGCCGGGATTTCCCTGTCCACAAGCAAGCAGGACATGGTGTATTCCCGTCTTTCCCGGCGGTTGCGCGCAACCGGGAAAAAGACATTTTCCGACTATCTGGATATTCTGGAAAATTCCAAGGAAACGCCGGAGTGGGAACAGTTCGTCAATGCGCTGACTACCAACCTGACCTCATTTTTCCGAGAGCCGCACCACTTTCCCATCCTCGCGGATCACCTGCGTAAAATTGCCCCGCTCCGCCATCAGATCAATATCTGGTGTTGCGCCGCCTCTACCGGCGAGGAACCGTATTCGATTGCCATGACGGTGGCTGATACCTTCATGAACAAGGCCGCTCCCCCGGTCAGTATTTTTTGTTCGGATCTCGATACGGAAGTCTTGCGAACGGCAGAGAAGGGCGTTTATACCCCGGATCGCACGGAAAAAATTCCACCGGAGCAGTTGAAGCGTTATTTCAGTAAGGGCATAGGCAAACAGGAAGGCTCGTTCTGCGTCAGGGCGGAATTGCGCCGGATGATGACCTTTCAGCGCCTCAATCTGCTGGATCCCCTCTGGTTGGTCAAGGGGCCGCTGGATGTGATTTTCTGCCGCAATGTGATGATTTATTTCGACAAGGCCACCCAGTACAAAATCCTGACCCGGTTCATGCCGCTGATGCAGCCGGATGGTCTGTTGTTTGCCGGACACTCGGAGAGCTTTCTCTATGCGTCCGACCTGTTCCAGTCACTTGGCAAAACGGTCTATCAGCCGGCGCGCCAATCCGGGAGCGCCTGACCTATGAGCATCAAGGTTCTGATCGTAGACGACTCTGTTTT
>JAISSL010000188.1 GCA_031273145.1 Zoogloeaceae bacterium
AGATCGGGGCCGCTAATCAAAAAGACATCTTCCGCCCGTTCGCCCAGGGTCGCAATGCGCGCGGTGTGCAGGGCAATCTGGTTGCGCGCCAGGGTATCCGCAATGTGGTACAGCAGGCCGGGGCGGTCGGCGGCAATGATGGAGAGCACCTGCTGCGTGCCGTGCACATCGGGCGCGATGTGGACTTCCGGGATGATGGGAAAATGCCGCACCTGCCGGGATAGGCGAACCGGGGCAGGTTCCGCAACCGGAAGCCTTGCTTCCAGAAGATGGGTTAGTTCCTGTTCGATGAAGGCAATCCGCGCTTCCTCGTCAGTCTCTTCATCCTCGCCCAAGAGAATAAAACTGTCGAGCGCGTAGCCGTGCCGGGTCGTGTGGATTTTCGCCTCGGCAATGTTGTAGCCGATCCGGGCAAAAAAGGCGGAAATTCGCAGGAACAGCCGTTCTTCGTCGCGGGTGTAGACCATGACCTGCAATTCCCGGCCGGTACGCGCCCGCGCCTTGACGATGGGCTGATCGTTCTGGACGCGATAGTGCAGGGAACGGGTATGCCAGGCGATTTCCTCGGCAGAATGGCGGAGAAAATACACGGTGTCGAACTGGCTCCAGAGCCGCTCGTGCACCGTTCCCGAAAGGGCAAAATAGCGAAGCAGCCGCAGCGCCTCCATCTGCCGTTCCCCGATAATCCCCTGTGGCTTGGCAGGCTCGCCGCCTGCCAGATGTTCCAGGGTCAGGCGATAGAGGTCTTCCAGCAATCTGGCTTTCCAGTCGTTCCAGACGTTCGGGCTGGTGCCGCGAATATCGGCGACGGTCAAAAGATAGAGGGCGGTCAGATGTCGCTCGTCTTTTACATGCGCGGCGAAGGTAGTAATCACGGCGGGGTTTGAAATATCTTCCTTCTGCGCGACCCGCGACATGTGTAGATGTTCGCCGACCAGCCAGACTATCAGTTCGGTATCTTCCGCGTCGACCTCGTGCAATTCGCAGAAGGCGCGCGCTTCTTCCATACCGAGCAGGGAGTGGTCGCCGCCGCGCCCCTTGGCAATATCGTGGAACAGGGCGGCGATGTAGAGTAGCCAGGGACGGGCAAAATCGTTATGCAGGCGGCTGCAATAGGGATATTCGTGCGCGTAGGCTTCCAGCGCGAAGCGGCGCAGGTTACGCAGCACTTGCAGGCTGTGCTGGTCGACCGTGTAGGCATGGAACAGGTCGTGCTGCATTTGTCCGACGATTTTGCCAAAGGCCGGCAGGTAGCGCCCCAGAATGCCAAACTGGTTCATTTTGGAGAAAACGCGGGTAATGCCTTCGCCCTGAAAGAGGGAAAGAAAACGGCGACGATTTTCCGGCGCGGCGCGAAAGGCATCATCAATGCCATCCCGCGCCTGCCAGAGGGCGTGCAGGGTGCGGGAAGTCATGCCGCGCAGTTCGAGATGCTGTTTCATCAGGGTAAAACTCTCCAGCAGGGCGGGCGGATGTAGCGCGAAAACCGCTTCATCCGTCACGTCCAGAAAATCGCCCGTCTTTTGAAAACGCTCGTTGAGGGCAATCGGCGCCGGATGTTGGATGGTCTGGATTTTTTCAGCCACGCTTCGCAGAAAAATGGTGTTGATTTGGGTTACGCACTTGGCGTTGCGGTAGTAGTGCTGCATCAGGATTTCAGAGGCGCGGCGGTTTTCGGTCGCCTCTACGCCCATTTCTTTGGCCAGATTTTCCTGATGGTCGAAGAGCAGACGATCTTCCCTTCGCCTGTTCATGAGGTGCAGCAGAATCCGCGCCTGTTGCAACGCGCGCTCGCATTGAATGACCTGTGCCAGACTTTCCGGCGAGAGAAAACCGCGCTGCCGCAAATCCTGCCAGTTGTTGCCATAGCCGCATCCTGCCGCAATCCAGAGGATCGTCTGCAAATCGCGCAAGCCGCCGGGGCTTTCCTTGCAGTTGGGTTCCAGGCTGTAAGGCGTTTCCTGAAAACGCTGATAGCGCGCTTCCTGTTCCAGTTGCTTGGCGGCGAAAAACGCGACCGGCTCAAGATGCGCCGAAAACTCCGCGCGAAAGGCTGCGTACAAATCGGCGTTGCCGGTCAATAGACGGCTTTCCAGCAGGGCGGTCTGGATGGTGATGTCGCCTGCCGCTTCGCTTACGCATTCCGGGATGGTGCGGACGCTGTGCCCGACTTCCAGCCCGATGTCCCAGAAGAGGCCGAGCAGCGCGGCGAGTTTTTCCTGCAAGGCGGCATCCGCCTCTTGCGGGAGCAGAATCAACAGGTCGACATCCGAACCCGGATAGAGTTCGCCGCGCCCATAGCCGCCCACCGCGACCAGGGCGAGAGGCGCGGAAAAATCCATCGCCTGCCAGATTTGGCCTAGCGCCTCATCTACCAGTTTTGTATGGGCGCGAAGATAAGAGGAAGCATCCGGGGCGCTTGCCTGCCGATAGGTCTGCGCCAATTGCGCGCGCCCTTCGCGCAGGTTGTTACGCGCGGCAGGGACGATGTTTTGCGGTTCCATAAAGAATAGAGAAGTTCAGGGACGTTTAACCGCGATCTTGCGGATGTTGTGGTTTTGCGAATCTGCCACATAGAGATTGCCCGCTTTATCCATTGCAATGCCGTTGCCGTAAGCAAACTTGAACTGGGCAGCGCTGCCCTCGCCATCGGCAAAACCCAAGTTGCCGCCCGCCAGGGTGGTGACTTCTCCCTTTTTTGTTATCTTGCGGATGCGGTTGTTCCACCCATCCACGATATAAAGGTTGCCCGCTCTGCTCATGGCAATGCCTTGAGGCCGATAAAACCGGGCAACGCTCCCCTCGCCATCGGCAAAGCCTTGCTTGCCGCCCGCGATGGTGGTGACTTCTCCCTTGCTTGTTACCTTGCGGATGCTATGGTTCTCATAATCCGTCACATAGAGGTTGCCCGCCGTATCCATCGCAATGCCGGAAGGAAAAAAGAACCGGGCGTTGCGTCCCTGTCCGTCGGCAAAGCCTTTCTCCCCGCCCGCAAGGGTGCTGACTTCTCCTTTCGGCGTTATTCTGCGGATGCGGTGGTTTTGCGAATCTGCCACGTAGAGGTTGCCCGCCGCGTCAATCGTGATGCCGGAAGGCCGATTGAACAGGGCATTGCGTCCCTGGCCATCGGCAAAACCTTTCTTGCCCTGGGCGAAGGTGACGATCTCCCCGCTGTCATTAAATCCCGAGCGTTCGCGGAAGTCGCCGCCCCCCGCAAGGATACTGACTTCTCCCTTTTTTGTTATCTTGCGGATGCAGTGGTTTTCTTCTTCCGTCACATAAAGGTTGCCCGCCGCGTCAACCGCAATGCCTTGAGGATAATAAAACCGGGCGCTGGTTCCCAATCCGTCGGCCAGGCCGGCTCTGCCGCTGCCCGCGAGGGTGGTGACTTCTCCCTCCTTGGTTATTCTGCGGATGCGGTTGCCCCACTTATCTGCCACATAGAGGTTGCCCGCCGCGTCAGCCGCGATGCCGGTAGGGAACCTGAAGCTGGCGTTACGTCCCTGTCCGTCCCTGAACCCCTGCTCGCCACTACCCGCAAGCGTACTGACGATGGCTTTGGATTCGTCCTGAAAAGGGAGGCTCGGACAAGCGGTCAGGAACAAGGCCAACACCATCGTAATCGCGGTATTTGCCTTGCTGGTTTTCAGGGCGCTGACGGCCTGGGAAAAGCAGGACTGATTTTGGGACATTTTTCAAGAACTCCAAGCAAAAATTTCAGGGACGTTGAATGACGATTTTGCGGATGCGGTGGTTATGCTCGTCCGAAACATAGAGGTTCCCTTCCGCGTCAATTACAATGCCGGAAGGGTACGCAAACCGCGCGACATTTCCCCGACCATCGGCAAAACCTTTCCTGCTGCCTGCCAATGTGCTGACTTCCCCGTCTGGCGTAATCTTGCGGATACTATGGTTTAGGAAATCCGTCACATAGAGGTTGCCCGCCGCGTCGACCGCAATGCCATAGGGTCTATTAAACCGAGCCGCGCTTCCCTTGCCATCGGCAAAACCTTGCTCACCGCCTGCAAGAGTGCTGGCTTTCCCATCTGGCGTCACCTTTTGAATGCGATGGTAATCATAATCCGTCACATAAAGGTTGCCTGCCGCGTCAATTGCAATGCCATGAGGCGAAAAATCTGCCCCTACCTGTTCATGATAGGCACAGACTGAATCCGCCAAGGCACTGACTTCTCCCTTTTGGGTCATTTTGCGGATGCAGCGGTAATGCGTATCCACCACATGGAGGTTGCCTGCCGCGTCAATTGCGATACCATCATAAGGCGAAAAATACCGTTCGTTTTCCTGACCATTTTCAGAGACTGGCTCATAGGCGCTCTCCGCAAAGGTACTGATTTCTCCCCTCGGCGTGACCTTGCGGATGAGCCTATCAGCGGTTAGATAGAGATTGCCTGCCGCGTCAATTGCAATGCCGGAAGGGTATCTATGAGCATAATGGATGTGTGGCAGAAAGTCAGAAATGCCCCATTTGTCATGGCTCCCCAGTGTGCTGACTTCTCCCTTTGGCGTAACCTTGCGGATGCTGAACTCACTCTCAAACGTTGCATAGCCATGCCGATCCACCACATAGAGATTACCTGCCGCATCAATTGCAATGCCGGAAGGGTAAGCAAACCGCGCAGCGTTTTTCTCGCTTGCCTCACCAAGAGGATAAACAAACGGAGCAACGCTTCCATAGCCATCGGCAAGACCTTTCACTCCACTGCCCGCAAAGGTGCTGACGATGGCTGTTTCATCCGGGACAACCGCCTTGTCCGAAGATGGATTGGTCACGCACGCCGTCAGAAACAAGGCCAGCACCAGCGTGATCGCGCATCCGCCCCGGATGGATTGCAGGGTGTTGTTCGCTTGGGAGAAGCAGGATTGATGCTTGGACATTGCAAAACTCCGGTCAAAAAATTCAGGGACGCTGGATGACAATCTTGCGGATGCGGTGATTCTCCGTATCCGCTACATAGAGATTACCCTCCGCATCAATTACGATGCCGGAAGGGCTATCAAACCGCGCCTCGCTTCCTTCGCCATCGGCAAAGCCTTTCTCTTTGCCCGCAAGGGTGCTGACTTCTCCCTGCGGCGTCACCTTGCGGATGCGGCTATTATTACTTGCCGCGCCCTCCCCACCGCCTTCCCCCACATAGAGGTTGCCCTCTGCGTCGATTGCAATGCCTTTGGGGAAATTAAACCGGGCAGAGTTCCCCTGACCATCGGCAAAGCCGCCGCTGTCAAAACCTGTTGAGCCGCCGCCCGTAAGGGTACTGACTTCTCCCTTGGGCGTTATCTTGCGGATGCGATGGTTAACCGCATCCGTCACATAGAGGTTGTCTGCTGCGTCAATTGCAATACCAACAGGGACATTAAACCGGGCGGCGCTTCCCTGACCATCGGCAAGGCTGCCATTACCAGCACCTATTGAGCCACCGCCCGCGAAGGTGCGGACTTCTCCCCTGGGCGTCACCTTGCGGATACGGTGATTCGCCACATCCGCCACATAGAGGTTGCCTTCTGCGTCAATTGCAATGCCAACAGGACCGTTAAATCGTGCGATGTCCCCCTGCCCGTCGGCAAAGCCACCATTGTCAATCCCTGTTGAACCACTACCCGCGAGGGTGCTGACTTTTCCCTTGGGCGTGACCTTGCGGATGCGGTGATTCACCGTATCCGCTACATAGAGGTCGCCTGCCGCGTTCATTGCGATACCGCTCGGTCTATTAAACCATGCAGCGTTTCCCTCGCCATCAGCAAAACCTTCCTCACTGCCCGCAAGGGTGCTGACTTCTCCCTTCGGTGTGATTTTGCGGATACGGTCATTACCCGTATCCACCACATAGAGGTTGCCCGCTGTGTCAATCGCGATGTTAGAAGGCCAAGAAAACCGGGCGGCGCTTCCCTGTCCGTCGGAAAATCCTTGTTCGTCACCAGCAAGTGTGCTGACAATGACCGTTTCATCCGAAGCAACCGCCATATCCGAAGATGGATTGGTCACGCACGCCGTCAGAAACAAGGCCAGCACCAGCGTGATCGCGCAACCGCCCCGGACTGATTGCAGGGTGTTGTTCGCTTGGGAAAAGCAGGATGGATGCTTGGGCATTTTTCAAAACTCCGGTCGAAAATGAAGAAGATAGTTGTCTGAAAAAACAGGCGTAAGCAAAGCATCATACCCGTTTTTCCTCTATTTTCAATCTGTTACGTCGCCTGGGCAGTCCTACCCAAAATCCTTTATTTAGTTAAGTTTTGACAAGCTACCACTATATATAGTAGGTTTACGCCTTCGCGCTGAATTTTTCGGTCTCCATTTTTGAGGCCGCGCAAAAACCGCAACAACGCCCAATCTACATCATCAGGAGACTTACGACATGGAGCAGGAGCACAGCACCGAGCAGCTTTCCCTGGCCGAAATGCCCGCCATTCCCGAAATTCTGCCGCTTGCCGAGCAGGAAATTGCCGGCGAGGTGTTGATCGAAAAATACGCCAAGGGCAAGGAAACCCATGTCCGCGACGTGCGCTGGCGGGTTGCCCGCGCCCTGGCCGAACAGGAAGCAACGGATAAGGAACGCGCCCACTGGGAAGCGCGTTTTCTCTGGGCGCAGGAAAACGGCTTCATCCCCGCCGGACGCATCAACTCGGCGGCAGGCACCAATCTACAGGCAACGCTCATCAACTGCTTCGTGCAGCCGGTGGGAGATTCCATCGTCGAAATGACCGACGGACGCCCCGGCATCTACAGCGCGTTGGCACAGGCGGCGGAAACCATGCGGCGGGGCGGCGGCGTCGGCTACGATTTTTCCAGCATCCGCCCTGCGGGCGCGCGGGTAAAAGGCACGCAATCGCGCGCTTCCGGCCCGGTCTCCTATATGCGCGTCTTTGACCGATCCTGCGAGACCGTCGAATCGGCAGGGGCGCGTAGAGGCGCGCAAATGGGCGTGCTGCGCTGCGACCATCCCGACATCGAAGATTTCATCCACGCCAAGGATCATGGCGACCTTCGCAATTTCAACATCTCCATCGGCGTCTCCGATGAATTCATGCAGGCGGTCGAAGCCGACGGCATCGTGGAATTGACCCATCGCGCCGAACCCAACGACGACATGCGCGACAACGGCGCTTATCTGCGCGAAGATGGCCTTTGGGTTTATCGCAAGACGCGGGCGCGGGATTTGTGGGATCAGGTGATGAAATCCACCTACGACCACGCCGAGCCGGGCATTCTGTTTCTCGACCGCATGAACCGGGATAACAACCTCAATTACTGCGAAGTCATCGAAGCGACCAACCCATGCGCCGAACAACCCCTGCCGCCCTATGGCTGCTGTTGTTTAGGCTCAATCAACTTGACCATCTTCGTACAACATCCGTTTTCTGAACAGGCGGAATTTGATTTTGAATCCTTTGCCGAAGTGGTGCGCGTCTCCACCCGGATGTTGGATAACGTGCTGGACGCAACCCATTGGCCGCTGCCCCAGCAGCAGCAGGAAGCCGCCAACAAGCGCCGGATTGGTCTGGGGTTTACTGGCCTTGGCGATACGCTCGTCATGCTGCGGCTGCGCTACGACCAGCCGGAAGCGCGCGCCATGGCCGCCCGCGTCAGCGAATTCATGCGCGATACCGCCTATCTTGCTTCGGTTGAGCTGGCGCGGGAACGCGGGGCTTTTCCGCTCTTCAATGCCGAACTCTATCTTTCCGGCGGCAGCTTCGCCGCCCGCCTGCCTTCTGAAATCAAGGCGAAAATCCGCGAACATGGCCTGCGAAATTCCCATCTCCTTTCCATCGCGCCGACCGGCACCATCTCGCTCGCCTTTGCCGACAATGCTTCCAACGGCATCGAACCGCCCTTCTCCTGGACATATACCCGCAAAAAGCGGATGAGCGACGGCACCATCAAGGAATATTCGGTTGAAGATTACGCCTGGCGGCTCTATCGTCATTTGGGCGGCGACGTTGCCAAATTGCCCAACTATTTCATCACCGCTCTGGAAATTTCCGCCGCCGCGCACAAGGATATGGTGGCGGCCGTCGCGCCCTACATTGACACCTCTATTTCCAAGACGGTCAATGTCCCGGCCGATTACCCTTACGCCGATTTTCAGGATTTGTACATGGACGCCTGGAAATCCGGCCTGAAAGGGCTGGCAACCTATCGCCCCAACAGCATCCTCTCCCCGATTCTTTCGGTAGAGCCAGCCAAACCGGAGGCGGATAGCGTCAAGGCGCCGCAGGATTTTGTGCCGGATGCCAACCGCCGCCTTTCCATCAAACATCTGCCCGCGCCGGTACTGGCATCCTTGCGCTGGCCGGGACGCCCCAACCTGCCGGAAGGAAATCTCTGCTGGACGTACATGCTGGATTCTCCGATTGGCAAGTTCACCCTGTTTGTCGGACACATCGAATCGGAAAACCACGCCTGGCCGTTTGAAGTCTGGGCGCATGGTCCCGCCGAACCGCGCGGTCTGGGCGCGGTTGCCAAGACGCTTTCAATGGACATGCGTACCAACGACCGGGGCTGGCTGAACATGAAGCTGGAAGCCCTGGCCAGAACGCCCGGCGATTCCTTTGAAATGCCCATGCCGCCGCATGGCGAGAAAAAACGGGTGCCTTCCGTCGTTTCCGCGCTGGCGCAAATCATCCTCTGGCGCTGCGAACAACTGGGCGCATTTCGGCACGAAAGCGCAACTCCGGTGCTGGATGCGCTCTTTTCCGCCAAGGAACCAAAGACCGGCACGGATGGCACGCTTTCCTGGACGGTGGATGTTTCCAACCCTTCGACCGGCGAAGATTTTGTTCTGGGCTTGAAAGAAATCACCCTCCCCGATGGCGTGACCCGTCCTTATTCCATGTGGCTTTCCGGCCATTATCCCCGCGCTCTGGATGGCCTGTGCAAGTTGCTCTCTCTGGATATGCGGGTTATGGACCCGGCCTGGATCGGCATGAAGCTGCGTAAATTGCTGGATTACCCGGAGCCGCTGGGCGATTTCATGGCGTTTGTGCCGGGGATGCGTAAGCAGGAGACTTTTCCTTCCACGGTTGCTTACATTGCCCGTCTCATCATTCATCGCTACGCCATGCTGGATATTCTGGACGAAGCCGGTTTTCCACGGCAGGAGATGGGCATACTCGAAGCGCCGGAAGATTCCACGAGCAACAAGGTTCTGCCGACCCAGGGCAAACTCTGCTCCGAATGCGGCAACTACACGATGATCCGCAAGGACGGCTGCGATTTCTGCACCGCCTGCGGCGCAGTGGGGAGCTGCGGATAGATTCTGCGGACGGCAGGTTGCCGCCCCTACAAAAATCCAGAAATCCCACGCATTAAAAAGAAGCGCCGCGCGTTGAAAGTTTTGTAGGGGACGCAACCTGCGTCCCGCCATAGGTCTGGATTCCGCGACTTCGCGCGGAATGACAAGCAGCACCCTCTCGTCATTCTGCGCGTAGCGAAGCGAAGTCGCAGAATCCAGTGCTTTTGCGTCTCCCACTCCGTCATTCCCGCGTAGGCGGAAATCCAGTCAGCCCGCGCAGGCGAAAACTCAATGTGTTTGCGCCTTCCTCCCGTCATTCCCGCGAAGGCGGGAATCCAGACCTGTAACGGGACGCAGGTTGCGTCCCCTACAAGATATTTCAGGCGGCAAAGGTGTCCTGCAAATGACAATGGTGGTTGAATTGCCCGTAGGGGCGGCAACCTG
>JAISSL010000052.1 GCA_031273145.1 Zoogloeaceae bacterium
GCGTGGTACATCACCCAGATAGAAAAGAGAATCGGAGATTTTACGACTTCAGGCGCGGACACAGGATCATGCGACTGCAAGTCGTAAAACGCCATCACCGGCTCCGGTAAAACCCTGCCGTAACCAAAGCTCCCGTTGCCAAGGTCAATCTTGACAACATCGCCAAGCTTGCCGCGTCCTCGTATTTTTGCCATGTCAGCCTCCGATGTACGACATTTCTATCTTTTCGGGGAGCGCCTCGGTCATCTCGTGGCGCAGTTGGGAATAGCGGTCGCTACGGTTCTGCCAGGTTGAGGCAATGCGTTGCCGCAAGGCCGTATCGTCGCCGGAAGGGGCGCGCAGAAGGGCGCGCAGGTCAGTACCCTCGGTTGCAAAAAGGCAGGTGTAGAGCTTGCCATCGGTTGAAAGCCGCAGGCGGCTGCATGTGTGGCAAAACGCCTGCGTGACCGAAGAAATAACGCCAATCTCGCCTGCGCCATCCTGAAATGCCCATCGTTCCGCCACCTCGTTCGGCGCATGGGATTCGATGGGCATGAGCGGATATTCGTTATCAATCCGCGCCAGAATTTCCCTGGACGTGACCACCTCATCCAGCCGCCAGCCGTTGGTGGTGCCGACATCCATGTATTCGATAAAGCGCAAAATGATGCCGCTATGCCGAAAATGACGCGCCAGCGGCAGAATTTCGCTTTCATTGACGCCGCGCTTGATGACCGCGTTGACCTTGATCGGCGTCAGTCCCACGGATTCTGCGGCGGCAATGCCTTCGAGTACAGTTTGGGGCGAGGCGTTGTTGCTGCCGCTCATGCGCTGGAAGATGGTTTCGTTTAGCGCGTCAAGACTGACGTTCAACCGCATCAACCCCGCGTCTTTCAAGGCTCGCGCCTTTTTTGCCAGCAGCAAGCCGTTGCTCGTCATGGCAAGTTCGACGGGTTTTTCGTTATCGTTGTTGCACAGTCCGGCCAGCATTTCGACCAGCCGTTCAATCCCATGCCGCAACAGCGGTTCGCCGCCAGTCAGGCGGATTTTTCGCGCGCCCAGAGCAATACACTGTCGGGCAACGCGAATGATCTCCTCAAAACTCAACAGTTCGGCATGTTGCAGAAAGACAAACCCCCGCCCGAAAGCCTCGCCCGGCATACAGTACGCGCAGCGCAGATTGCAGCGATCCGAGACGGAAATCCGCAAATCGCGCAGAGGGCGCTGCAAAGGGTCGAGGCAGGACGCCATTTCGTGCAAATCGCGCATGACATCACCCTGTGAATAACCGTTCCGGGCGGATTATTCTTCTTCGGCATCCGATGCCGGAGGCTTGAAAATCTCCAGCGCGATACCGGGCGGGTCGGCCAGATTGATGCCCTGGTCTATCCTCGGCAGGGTGTGCGCGATGCCCTTGTGGCAATCAATGCAGGTCTCTCCCTTTTGCAATCCATCCATGTGCTGATTGACGGAACGGTAGCCTTGTCGGGCAAAGTCGAAAGATTCCTGCTCGTGGCAGTTGCGGCATTCCCGTGAATCGTTGCCTTTCATGCGCCGCCACTCGTTTTGCGCCAACTGCGAACGCCTTTGGGCAAACTTTTCGGGCGTATCAATGGAACCCAGTACCTTCTGCAAGACTTCGTTGCTGGCCTGGAGTTTGCGAACCATCTTGGGGCCAAATTCCTTTGGAACGTGGCAATCCGCGCACACCGCCCGCACCCCGCTGCGGTTGCTGTAATGGATGGTCGTCTGGTATTCCCGGTACACGTTGTCCTTCATCTCATGGCAGTAAAGACAGAATTCTTCACTGTTCGTCCAGCTTATCGCAGAGTTGAATACCGCCGCGAACAGAACGCCTGCGACGAAAGTCACCAGAATGGAGACCGACAGGTAGGATTTCCACCTCCTCCAGAGTTTTGCCAGAGAGGGGGCGGAAACGGGAACGGGCGCTTCAGTAGGGGAATGGGGTTCCATTTATAGTCCTTGTGAGAGTTGATGATGGGGCGGTTGGCGAATCATCACTCCGCGCGTTGAAAAGTGTTGCTGACCAGTTCCTTGGCATCCACCTGGGGAACGTGGCATTGCAGGCAGAAATGCCGCCGGGACGAAACATTGGGCAGGGTCTTTCCGTTTGCGTCCTTGAAATGGGAAGAACCAATCTTGGTGGCCTTTTCCTTCTTGTAGTTTTCCGCAGAATGGCAATCCAGGCACTTGTTGACATCCTTGGTGACCGGATATTTATCAACCGCATGGGATACCAGGGGCGGTTGATCGTCGTAAATACGGTCGAACACTTCGGTGTCGGGCACCGGCTTCAACGCATCGCCGGTAGGCGCCTTTTCCGGCGCTGAAACGGGCGCGCCGCGCAGGGTGGCAAGGCCGCCGTCATTGGCAAGGCCGGCATCTGCGGCCTGAGAGATGCCGGTAAACAGGATCAAGCCCGTTGCCAGCACGGTAACGGGAAGAATGGCAAGAAAATGTTTTTTCATGATGAACTCCTCTGGTCGAAGCGATGGGTCAATTTGAAAACCTGCTTGCCGCAAACGTCAATGCAGCGTCCGCAGGTCGTACAACGAAAATCGAGAATGACGGGATTTTCCTGTCCCGCCTTTTTGAGCGCCGGACGGATGACCTGCGGTTCCGGGCAGATGGCAAAACAGTCCATGCAGTCGTCGCAGGCATCCCGTTTTGGCGCCGCAACGCGCAACAGGGCGGTTTTGCCCAGCAGGCTGTAGAACGCGCCCATTGGGCAGAGATGGCCGCACCAGCCACGGGCGGCCACCAGCGCATCGTAAAAAAAGAGGGCGACGAGGAACCACAACCCCGCGCCCATGCCGAAAAAAAGACCGCGATGGGTGATCGAGACCGGGTTCACCCATTCCATTGCCAGAGTGCCGGTGAGTGCGGCGGCAATGAACGTCCCGGCCAGAAACCAGTAGCGGGTATTGGCGTGGGGCGCGTGATTGGATTTGATGCCCAGATGTCTCCGCATCCATGCGGCCGCATCGGTAATCATGTTGACCGGGCAGACCCAGGAACAAAAGACGCGCCCGCCCACCAGCAGATAAAAGACGGTCAGGATGAGCGCGCCGATAAGGGCGGTAGCCGCCGGCAGAAATCCCGCCGCCAGCACTTGCAGGAAGAGGTAAGGATCGGTCAGGGGCAAGAATTCCAGCACGAGGCTGGAAGAGAGATTGCCCTTGATGACCCAGAACAGGTCGGTCTGATGTACCGCGCCCGTCCCGATGCTGGAAACCAGATTCCCGGTGTTGGTCAGGAGCGGATCGGTTGCGGAAACAGCGCCCTGCCCGGAACCAGAGGAAAAGCCGCCCTGGCTCAACCAGACCGCAAACCACGGACTCAGCATGAACAGCGCCAGAATCCCCAATTGGCTTACGCGGCGCAGCAGCAGCCATTTGTGCGCCGCAAGCCAGCCCTTGCTAGCAATGGCATCCTGTCCGGGGCGGTTCGGGTTCCTGGCGTTCATGGCTTGCCCTCCGGCTCAAAACCCTGAAAGGGATGCTGATTGAAGGGCGGCGAATCATCGGCGGGGACAACCTGCGAAGGCGTCGCGTCATAGACGCGGGGGTCTCCATAAGGCCTGTGTTCCAGCCCGCGTACCGGCAGTTCCACCTGATCGCCGATCAACGAGCCGCCGTGTTTTTCCTGCTCTTCCCAACCTTTCAGATAATGCTTGCCGCCCTTGCCCTGCGCCAGCGCGGGCGGCAATACCCGGATGGCCGATTCTTCCAGAATGCAGGATTTTTCGCACAGGCCGCAGCCGGTACAGTATTCCGAATGCACGATGGGCAGAAACATGGCGTGCCGGTCGGAACGCTCGTTATGGCGGGTTTCCAGGGTGATGGCCTTGCCGAATACCGGACAGGCGTTATAGCAAATCTCGCAACGCAAGCCCAAGAAAGCGATGCAGGTTTCCTCATCAATGAGGACGGCAAGCCCCATCCTTGAGTCGGCAATATCCGTTAACTTCGGGTCAAGCGCGCCGGTAGGACAGTTCTTGATGCAGGGAATATCCACGCACATCTCGCACGGACCCGTCCGGGCCGTGAAGTATGGCGTGCCGGTCGGCACGGGATCGCCCGGTGCGGCGAGCTTAAGGATGCCGGGCGGGCAATCCCGGACGCACAGGCCGCAGCGCGTGCAGGCCGCGAGGAATTCCGCGTCCGGCAACGCGCCGGGAGGCCGCAGAGCCAGCGCGGGCATCGCGCGAGCCTGATGGGCATAGAGACCAACGCCCATCGCCATGAGACAGCCGCCCCCCGCCGCTCCGGCGATGCCGGAGAGGAATTTCCGCCGCCCCGGAGAAACCGTGGTT
>JAISSL010000111.1 GCA_031273145.1 Zoogloeaceae bacterium
ATTGCCGAAAGACGCGCTGGTAGAAGCCGACGCGGTTTTGTGGCTGGCATGACCAAAACGGCGAAAAGCGCCCAAGCCAACCCGCCAGACCCCAAAAAAAAGCGCCAGACCGCCTCGCTCACCCATAAACTCGCCCGCCTGGGGCTGGCGCGGCAGCTTGATCTCATCCTGCATCTGCCCCTGCGCTATGAGGACGAAAGCCGGATTGTAGCCATAGCCAGCTTATCCGGGGGCGAAACGCAGGATGAAGCACACCAGAGCGTACAGGTAAAGGGCACTATCCTGACCTGCGAAGTTCTGCCCCGTCCCCGGCGACAACTGGTCGCCCGACTGGAGGACGAGAGCGGCATCCTTACCCTGCGTTTTCTCCATTTTTACCCGTCGCAGCAAAAGATGCTGGCTCCCGGCGCGGAAATTCGCGCCTTCGGGGAAGTCCGCCAGGGCTATTTCGGGCTGGAAATGGTGCATCCCCGCCTCTCTCCCGCCAGCGCGCCCCTGCCGCAAACGCTCACCCCTGTCTATCCCACGACTGCGGGCTTGACGCAGGCGGCGCTGGGAAAGCTGATTTTACGCGCGCTGGAACAGATCTCATTGCCGGAAACCCTGCCGGAAGGCTGGCAACAAGGCATGGACGCCCTCCCAGCCCTGCCCACGCTCATGGAAGCCGTTACCCTGCTCCACCATCCGCCCCCCAAGGCCGATCAGGAGGCGCTCATCTGCCGCGCTCATCCGGCCTGGCTGCGGGTCAAGCTCGATGAACTGCTCGCGCAGCAAATCTCGCTCCGGCTGGCTTACCAGAGACGCCGCGCAAGTAGCGCCGCGCCACTCCCCGGAGATGGCACCTGGTCAAACGCGCTCATTGCGAGCCTGCCCTTCCCGCTCACCGCCGCGCAGCGCCGCGTCGCCGCTGAAATCAGCGCGGACTTAACCACGACGCATCCCATGCAGCGCCTTTTGCAAGGCGATGTCGGCGCGGGTAAAACCCTGGTCGCCGCGCTGGCGGCCTGTCAGGCCATCGAATCCGGCTTTCAGGTTGCTTTCATGGCGCCGACGGAAATTCTCGCCGAGCAGCATTTTCTCAAGTTTTCCGACTGGCTCGCCCCGCTTGGCGCGCGCATTGCATGGCTTTCCGGCGGGAAAAAGGCCAGGGACAAACAAAAAGAGCGGCAAGCGGCATGGGAAGCCGAGTTAATCATCGGAACCCATGCGCTGATTCAGGAAGGCGTGGATTTTTCCCGCCTTGGCCTGGTCATCATTGATGAACAGCACCGCTTTGGCGTGCGCCAGCGCCTTGCGCTCCACCAGAAGGGCAAGACGCCGCACCAGTTGATGATGTCCGCCACGCCCATTCCGCGCACGCTTGCCATGAGCTATTGCGCCGATCTGGATGTTTCCACTCTGGATGAATTGCCGCCCGGACGCTCGCCCGTCCGAACCCGCCTCGTCCGCATGGAACGGCGGGAGGAGATCATGGCCTGGGCGCGGCAGGAAATGGCGAAGGGGCGGCAAACCTACTGGGTCTGCCCGTTAATCGAAGAATCCGAAACGCTGGAACTGCAAACCGCGCTGGAAACCCACGCCTGGCTGAAAGAGGCCATGCCGGAACACGCAGTCGGCCTTGTCCACGGTCGCCTGAAACCCGCTGAAAAACAGGAAGTCATGACCGCTTTCGTCGCCGGGAAAATCCAGTTGCTCGTTGCCACCACGGTTATCGAAGTGGGCGTGGACGTGCCCAATGCCAGTTTGATGATTATCGAACACGCCGAACGCTTTGGCCTTGCCCAGTTGCACCAGTTACGGGGACGGGTTGGGCGCGGCAGCGCCCAGAGCGTTTGCGTCCTGCTCTACGCCGAACCGCTCTCCCCGATGGCGCGCGAGCGTCTAAAAATCCTGTTCGAGACGACCGATGGCTTTGAAATTGCCCGCCGCGACCTTCAATTGCGCGGCCCCGGTGAATTCATCGGCAGCAGACAAAGCGGGATACCCATGCTCCGCTACGCCGATCTGGAAAGCGATGCCTATCTGGTGGAAATCGCCCGCAATCTCGCGTCCCTCTTGATCGAACGCTACCCCGACCAAGCCCGCCAGCACGCCGAACGCTGGCTGGGCGAAAAAGAAAAAACCCTGCACGCCTGACAGGCTGCGCCTGGGGTCTTGCAGACGGCAATTGGCCTTGCAGGCGGCGATTATTCCTGTGATTCGCTCACACTCGTCATTCCCGCGTAGGCGGGAATCCAGACCTGTAACGGGACGCAGGTTGCGTCCCCTACAAGGTATTTCAGAGGGCAAGGGTGTCCCGCAAATGGCAAGGATTCTGGATTGTCCGTAGGGGCGGCAACCTGCCGCCCGCTCGTACTGGATTCCCGCCTTCGCGGGAATGACGAGTGGGGAGACGCAAAAGCAATGAATTCCCGCCTTCTTCCCGCCTACGCGAAAATGACAGGGAATGACGGGATGAGTACTGTTTTCATCATGGCCTGATTGCAATAAGATATTGACACTCCTAGGCAATAATGGGCATTTTTCGTTGTACCGCTTCCATGACCTTGGTGAAAACGAAGTCCACGGGAATATCCCTCATGCAGGATAAATCCAACGCGCAGTCTGGATGATAACAGGGAGCACATGCGGCATTCCGGTGGATGACATAGGTTTCGCCAAAGGGAGGCGCCCATTCTTCCACGGTTACATGCCCCGAATAGATGGCTATGACGGTTGCGCCAAGGTAGGCAGCCAGATGCCCTCCCCCGGAATTATTGGCTACGCACACGGAATGCTGGGACACCGAAGAGAGAAATTCTGGAAAGGCCAGCCCCGCCCGAATTTGTATCTTGTCTGTTGGCACCTGTACCCATGCGGCGGCTTCCTGTTCGGAAGCAAAATAAACTGTAATTGCTGCAACCGTTTCTTCGTGGCTCAATAAGGTTACAAGCTCAATAAAACGCGGCTCCTCCCAATCTCTGACGGAATTTCCGGCCTTGGGAAAAATCGCCACATAGCCAGGGCGAGCGGCTTGTGTTTGCCCCAATACGGGAAGCCGGACAAAATCATTGGGATCAGGCGGCAATGCGTCAATCAACGCCAGCTTTTGTTCGGCAGTGTGCGTTTTGTTCATCGGAGTTACTTTGTGTGATATATTCAAAAAACTCGGCAAAACGCAATGCAATTCGGCGTCAATAGCCTTGTCGAATGATTGATAGCCTACTTTCAATCCGGCCTGGATACGCGCCAGAAAAAAGCGCGTTTCTCCATGACGGCGCATGTCAATTGCTATGTCGTAGATGCCAAGCTGTTCGAGAAGCGCGTTAAGTTCGGCCTCCTGTACTTTCGGCGCTACACTCGATTTTTTTGCAAAGAAATCAAATGAATAAATGGCGCGAAATAGCCCTGTTGCTTCAGCAAGCGGGACATTCCAGCTTCCCACAACAATATCAATTGCGGCATAGGGATATTTTGCCCGGAGTTTGCTTATGGCAGGCAACGCCAACAGAAAATCACCCAGATGATCCAGGCTGAGGAGAAGAATCGTCATGGCGCGCGCAGTAAAAATCGTCGTTTTTTCAACCCGCAGCGTTGCCTTGTTTTGCCGTACCTGTATCCACAACACCCTTTCCAGCTTTGGAAAACGCCGACGCAAAAAGCCAATGAACGCCCAACGCAACCTAAAAAGCATGGTCAGTGAATCACGGACAAGAAAAAAGGGAACTTGTCCGGTAAGGCGTCGGTACAAGGCGCGCGCAATAGCATTGTTGCGTAAACGAGCAACCAGCCCAGGACAATTTCGCCTCAGTATGGAGAGCAGATACCGGATCAATTTTTTCCCCTCTCTATGCAATGGTCAATGATATTCGCGCAGAACTGCGCGGTATCACGCCCAAGCAGGCAAACCACCGAGGAAATGACCCTGGAAAAAACAAAAAACCCCGCTCCAGAAGGAGGCAGGGTTTTGCTGTTTTTCGTGCAGGCAGCCGCGCA
>JAISSL010000220.1 GCA_031273145.1 Zoogloeaceae bacterium
ATTCCCACCGGCGTTGCCTATTGGGTCTCACTGGTAGAGGCCATTCTGGGCAACCCGGCAGAACCGCCGCGCAAAAAGAGGCCATAACGCTACATCCCCTTGTAGCGCGTGGTTTTCTAAGGGCACACGCTTTAAGTTTGTTGCAATGTATCTTGCGTTACAAGGTAAAATACCCGCTCTTCTGACCTTGAGTTTGTATTTCAATGGCGTTCATGTCCGACTCTACCACTCCCCCCAACGGGCTGGATACAGCCTATGCCTGGATTGCGTCCCTGCGTCTCAAAACCCTGTCGCTCGCCTGTTGCGGGATTATTCTGGGAGGCTCGCTGGCGGCAGTTGCCGGAGAAGGCGCATGGCGGTTCAGCGTCTGGGTCACCGCCCTGATTACGGCGGTATCGTTGCAGCTTCTGGCCAATCTGGCGAACGACTACGGCGATAGCCTCAAAGCCTCCGATTCCCCTGAGCGCGTAGGCCCCAAGCGGGGAATGCAGATGGGGCTGATTCTCCCCGCGCAGATGCGTTGGGCGCTCGCGCTGATGATTGCGCTTGCCGTGTTGTCCGGGCTTACGCTTTTGACGCTGGCCTGCCACTCGTTTACGGATGTCCTGTTTTTTCTGGGACTGGGCGCGCTTTCCATTCTGGCAGCGATTACCTATACAGTCGGACGCCATGCCTATGGCTATCACAGTCTGGGCGACGTGTCGGTACTGGTTTTCTTCGGCTGGGTTTCCGTCATGGGCAGTTTTTACCTGATGACGGGGCATTTCGATGCGCGGGTCTTTATACCGGCAACGGCCTGCGGCCTGTTGAGCGTGCTGGTGCTGAACGTGAACAATCTGCGCGATCTCGAAGAAGACCGCCGCCACAATAAAATCACGCTGGCGGTACGCCTGGGCGCTCGCGGCGCGCGGTTTTATCACGTTACCCTGCTGCTGGCGATTGTGGCGTGTCTGTTGCTGGGGGCATGGCACTGGATGCCGGAACGCCCCTGGGTATGGCTCTGGGCGCTGGCGCTGCCGCTGTTCTACCAGAACCTGCGGGCAACCCTGCGCTTCAGGGAAGCTGCCGAATTCCAGTCGCAACTGGCAGTCGCCGTCAAGATCAACATCCTCGCCCTGGGCGGCTTCGCAACCGGGCTATGGATTTGATGTGTCCTGCGGACGGGGCCGTTTTTCAAGAACACGTCTGAAAGACCAAACAGATTTCGCGCCAAAGGGAAAAGCAGGTAGAATCCGTCGTTTTCCTTTTCAGGTTGTCTTTTTACCGTCGTGTCATTGCCCTACGAAATCCTCATTGGTTTGCGCTATCTTCGCGCGCGAAGACGGAACCATTTTATTTCCTTCATTTCCTTCAGTTCCATGATTTGCATGGCTCTGGGCGTGACTGCGCTCATCGTGGTGCTTTCCGTCATGAACGGGTTTCAGAAGGAAGTCCGGGAACGCCTCTTGAGCGCGGTGTCGCATGTGCAAATCGAGGGGCTGGACAAGCAACTGGCAAACTGGGAAGATGTGCTGGCGGAGGTTTCCGCCCACCCCGAAGTCATTGCCGCCGCCCCTTACACCGAAGGACAGGGAATGTTGATGGCGAACCAGACCGCGCGGGGCATCATGGTACGCGGGATTCTGCCGGATATGGAATCGGGCGTCGCGGATTTTGCCGGACATATGCAGGCCGGCAGTCTGGAGAACCTGCGTCCCGGCGAGTTTGGCATCGTCCTTGGAACTGACCTTGCCCATTCCCTCTGGCTGCGCGTGGGCGATAAAGTCACCCTGATGATCCCGCAGGGGACGATGACCGCCATCGGCATGGTGCCGCGTCTGAAAACCTTCACGGTTACGGGCATGTTCCACATGGGGCATTCCGACTTCGACAGTCAATTGGCCCTGGTGCATCTGGAAGATGCCGGTCGCCTCTACCAGATTGAAACCGGCGCAAGCGGCATCCGCGTGAAACTGACCGATCTGTTCGCCGCGAAGCGCATCGCTTCCGAATTGGCTTCCCGGCTTGCCATTGATGCCTATTACATGGACTGGACGACAGGTCGCGCCAATTATTTCCGCGCCGTGCAGATCGAAAAGACCATGATGCTGATTATCGTCTCGCTCATCGTGCTGGTTGCGGCGTTCAGTCTGGTATCCACCCTGGTGATGACCGTAACGGACAAGGAAGCGGACATCGCCATCATGCGTACCTTGGGCGCGCGCCCAAAAAGCGTCATGACGATCTTTATCATTCAGGGCGCAGTGGTCGGCGGCATTGGCCTCATCCTGGGCGTGATAGGCGGCGTTTCGCTGACCCTCAATCTGGATGTCGTCGTCTCTTTCATCGAGCATCTTTCGGGCGCGAAGATCATCTCCAAGGACGTGTATCTGATTGCTGACCTGCCTACCGATCTGCGTTGGGGCGAAGTGTTCGGCATCAGCCTATTTTCTTTCATCCTCGCCCTTCTGGCGACGATTTACCCAAGCTGGCGGGCGGCTCGCCTGCAACCGGCGGAGGCGCTGCGCTATGAATGAGGCCGCAACCAAAAAACCGGAATTCGTCCTGCATTGCCAGGGGCTGACAAAGGTGTTCGCGGAGGCCGGACAGGCAGAGGTGACGGTACTCTCCGGGGTTGATCTCGCCATCCGGGCGGGCGAAGCAATTGCCATCGTGGGCGCTTCCGGCTCCGGCAAAAGTACGCTCCTGCATCTATTGGGCGGGCTGGATCGGCCCGATAGCGGCGAAGTCAAGCTGTTGGGGAAAAACTTCTCCACCCTTTCGGAAGCAGAGCGAGGCGACTGGCGCAACCGGCATCTTGGCTTTATCTACCAGTTTCATCACCTGCTGCCGGAATTTTCCGCCCTGGATAACGTCGCCATGCCGCTTTTGATTCGCCGCGTAAAACTAAAGGAAGCGCGACAAAAGGCGCAGGCGATGCTGGAAGCGGTAGGGCTTGGCGCGCGCGTCCTGCACCGTCCGAGCGAACTTTCCGGCGGCGAGAGGCAACGGGCAGCCATTGCCCGCGCTCTGGTCACGGAACCCAACTCGATTTTTGCCGACGAGCCAACCGGCAATCTGGATCGCCATACTGCCGAGGCAGTATTCGATCTCCTCTTGCGGCAAACGAGGGAACGCGCCACCAGTCTGATTGTCGTCACCCACGCGCCGGAACTGGCCGCCCGGATGGATAGAACCCTGCGCCTCTCCGACGGGCGGCTGGAAACCGACGCATAAAGGCAAAAGGGTATTGAGGGCGTTGTGGTACTGACGCATGGCTTGGCAGACGCCCGGAGATACCAGCATCCCTTTTGCGTTACAATTATAGAATCAGCATAGCCCGGTTTTATAGCCTATACATGCGATGGGAAAAGAGGGGAACGACCACAACCATGTCTACGCCTGCATCGAAAGCACGCCCCGGCGCGGGCGGGACGCTTTTTCTCATCGCCTTTGCGCTTGCCATTGCCGGTCTGCAACAGCAGGCCACCCTCCCGGCAACGCCACTCGTCTGGCTTGTGGCAGGGCTATCGTTAGCCGGGATGCTCTGTTTTCTGCAAGGGCGGGTTGCCTACGCCTTTTTGCTCTTTGCCGCGCTGGTAGCGGGCGGCATGAGCGGTTGGGGCTATGCCGCATGGCGGGCGGAAGGGCGCTTGCAGAATCGGCTTGATACAG
>JAISSL010000244.1 GCA_031273145.1 Zoogloeaceae bacterium
GACGGGTGGGGGGGTGGAGGAGTGGGGGGGGGGGGGGGGGGGGGAGGGGGGGGTGGGGGGGGGGGGGGGGGGGGGGGAGGTAAGTCTTTGATTAAACAGGGTTTTTTGGCAAGCATGGCCATCCTCCTGAAAAGATGCCGGAAAGGAAACGCCTTCCAGCCGATGTAAAAATGAAACGCCTCGCTCATGCCGAGCGGGCATATTATGCCGCAAAAATGGTCTTGTGTGTTCTGCGGACGGCGTAACCGCAACAGTTCTGGCGCAAAAACAAGGCGTTATCGCAATAAATATTTGATGGATAAGCTTTTTTTGCGCTATCATCGCCTCCTTTCCTGCTTTTGGGAAAACTGGTTGCCGGCGCGAGGCGATGAGGGTTCTAGCCCTTTTGGTTCGCATTCCGGCTTTGTTCAATCCTAACCGCTGCCTTGCAGCTTCTTTTATCCTCATGGAATCTTTTGCTCAACTTTTTGAAGAAAGCGCCGCCCGCCAGGAAATGCGTCCCGGCGAAGTCATCACTGCCGAAGTGGTGCGCGTCGACCAGAACTTTGTCGTGGTCACGGCCGGCCTGAAATCCGAATCCTACATTGCCATTGAAGAATTCCTGAACGATCAGGGCGAAATCGAAGCCCAACCCGGCGATTTCGTTCAGGTCGCCATCGAATCGCTGGAAGATGGCTTTGGCGAAACCCGCCTTTCCCGTGATCGCGCCAAGCGCATCGCTTCCTGGAACTTCCTCGAACAGGCATTGGGAGATAATTCTCTGGTCTCCGGCACCATCACCGGCAAGGTGAAGGGGGGCTTGACCGTCATGACCAGCGGCGTTCGCGCCTTTCTGCCCGGTTCCCTGGTCGACATGCGTCCGGTCAAGGACACCACGCCGTTTGAGGGCAAAACCCTGGAATTCAAGGTCATCAAGCTCGACCGCAAGCGTAACAACGTCGTCCTTTCCCGCCGCGCCGTGCTGGAAGATTCCGTCGGCGAAGAGCGCGAAAAACTTCTCGAAACCCTAAAAGAAGGCACCACCGTCAAGGGGACGGTCAAGAACATCACCGATTACGGCGCGTTCGTGGATTTGGGCGGCATTGACGGCCTCCTGCACATCACCGATCTGGCCTGGCGGCGCATTCGCCATCCTTCCGAAGTCCTGAACGTCGGCGACGAGCTGGAAGCCAAGGTGCTGAAATTCGACGTGGAAAAAAATCGCGTTTCCCTGGGGCTAAAACAACTGGATGAAGACCCCTGGGTCGGCATTGCCCGCCGCTATCCCGCCACGACCCGCATGTTCGGCAAGGTGACGAACCTGACCGACTACGGCGCGTTCGTGGAAATCGAGCAGGGCATCGAAGGGCTGGTACACGTCTCCGAAATGGACTGGACGAACAAGAACGTCCATCCTTCCAAGGTGGTGCAGTTGGGCGATGAAGTCGAAGTCATGATTCTGGAGATTGACGAAGAACGTCGCCGTATTTCGCTCGGCATGAAGCAATGCCAGCCGAACCCCTGGGAAGAATTCAGCCAGAATTTCAAGAAGGGCGACAAGGTATCCGGCGCGATCAAATCCATTACCGACTTTGGCATTTTCATCGGGCTGTCGGGCGGGATTGACGGGCTGGTGCATCTCTCCGATCTCTCCTGGAACCAGTCTGGCGAAGAAGCCATTCAAAACTTCAAGAAGGGCGACGAAATTCAGGCGGTGGTGTTGGCCATTGACGTGGATAAAGAGCGCATCTCCTTGGGCATCAAGCAACTGGAAGGCGACCCTTACACCAACTACATTGCCACCCATGAGAAAAATTCGGTCGTGACGGGCACGGTTAAATCCGTGGACGCCAAGAGCGCGACGATCGTGCTGGAGGGCGAGGTGGAAGCCAGCCTTCGCGCGGTCGACTATGCCCGCGAGCGCGTCGAAGACCTCTCGCAGGTGCTGAAGGTAGGCGACGTGGTGGAAGCGATGATTACCAACGTGGATCGCAAGAGCCGTTCGATTCATCTTTCCATCAAGGCCAAGGATCAGGCCGAGCAGGCAGAGGCCATGCAGAAGTTCAGCGCCGATGCCGGCACGGCTTCCGGCACGACCAATCTCGGCGCGCTTCTGAAGGCCAAGTTGACCCAAACCCAACCCACTGATGCGTAATCATTGATCATGACCCGATCAGAGCTGATTGTCCGCCTGTCCGAACGTTTCCCCCAGTTGGGCGCGAAAGACGCGGACTTTGCGGTAGATACCATTCTCAGTGCCTTGACAAGCGCCCTCTTGAAGGGGGCGCGCATTGAGATTCGCGGCTTTGGCAGTTTTTCCCTGAACCATCGTCTGGCGCGAACGGGGCGCAACCCGAAGTCCGGCGAAAAGGTCAACGTGCCGGAAAAATGGGTGCCCCATTTCAAGGCGGGGAAGGAACTGCGGGAGCGGGTGGATAATCGCGTCCGTCCCAGAGGCGGATTTGGTTAAGGGTGAGGTTTGACCGAGTGAGGGCGGCGGATACCATTCGCCGCCTTCTTGCATATTTCGGAGTATTGCCGTGCGTTTTTTGATTTGGGGGCTTCGCCTCCTGGTGCTTCTCTTTTTGTTTGCCTTCGCGCTGAAAAATACGGCGGAGGTAACGCTCAACTTATTCTTTGACCGAGCCTTAACGCTGCCGCTCTCCCTGCTGCTTTTGATGACGCTGGCCCTGGGCGCCATTCTGGGCATTCTGGCGATGTTGCTGCCCTATTTTCGGGCGCGACGGGAGGCGGCGCGGCTCAAGCGCGAACTGGCGCGGCAGGCGGATGCCAACGCATCCCCTGCGCCTTCTACGCCGCCCAGCCCGGATGTTGAGCCTACTCCCGCGCTTCCCGGCTTTTCCATTTTTCCTTCCCGGCGTGATTCCTGATGGAACCCGATTACTGGTATCTGTTGCTGATTCCCCTTTTTTTCGCGCTCGGCTGGATTGCAGCGCGGGTCGACATTCATCATGTCATGCGGGAATCAAGGGAGTTGCCCCGTTCCTATTTTCAGGGCTTGAATTTTCTCTTAAACGAGCAGCCCGACAAGGCGATTGACGCCTTTCTGGAAGTAGCGCGGCACGACACTCAGACGATGGAACTCAATTTTGCCCTGGGCGGTCTTTTTCGTCGCCGGGGGGAGACCGAACGCGCAATTCGGATGCACCAAAGCCTGATTGAGCGCGAAGATTTGGGCAAGGAAATTCACCTGCAAGCCCTGCTGGAATTGGGGCAGGATTACCTGAAAGCGGGCTTGCTGGATCGCGCGGAAAAGATTTTTGCCAAGCTGAAAGCATCCTCGCTCAAGGAAGAAGCGGAGAAGCAACTGCTGGAAATCTACCAGATGGAAAAGGCGTGGGAAAAAGCGATTCAAATCGCGGGCGAATCTGCCGACCCTTGCTCCGACAAGGTTATCGCCCAGTTTTATTGCGAGATGGCCGAGCGTGAACTCGCCCGTTCCAGCTTTGCGCTGGCAAACGAGCATCTGGAAAAGGCAAGAGGCGTCCATCGCCAATGCGTGCGCGCCAGCATTCTGGCGGGAGAAATCGCGGTGCGGCAGAATGCGCCGGATACGGCGATTGCCTTCTGGCAAGAGATTGAGCGGCAGAACCCGGCCTATCTTTCCCTCATCGCGCATCGCCTGTTTGAAGTCTGCCGCCAGCAGAGCCGACAGGATGAAGCCTTGTCGCTCCTGCGCGCCTGGCTGGAAAATTATCCCTCGCTCGATTTGCTGGATTGCGTCTATCAACTGGAACAGGTTGCGTCCGGCAATGAAGCGGCCTATCAACTGGTGCGGACAGAATTGAAGCGCAACCCGACCCTGCTGGGGCTGGAAAAGCTGATTGACGCGCGTCTCCATTTCATGATCGACCCGGAAAGACGGGATGACCTTGAGCTTTCCCGCGTCATCCTGCAAGGCCATACGCAACGGCTGGCGCGTTATCATTGCGAACAGTGCGGTTTTCGCGCCCGCCAGTTTTACTGGCGCTGTCCGGCCTGCGGCGGGTGGGAGACTTACCCGCCGCGCCGCGTGGCAGAATCCGACGTTTCTTTGTGAGGTTCCATGCGGACTTACGATTTTGCCAAACTCGCGCCGATTCGTCTGCTGGTGGTGGGCGACATCATGCTGGATCGCTACTGGTTTGGCGAGGTCAACCGCATTTCCCCGGAAGCGCCGGTTCCGGTCGTCAAGATTGAGCGACAGGAAGAGCGTCTGGGCGGCGCGGCCAACGTCGCCAGAAACGTGCTGGCGCTGGGCGCAACCGCTACCCTCCTTTCCGTCGTGGGCGAAGATGAAGCGGCGGATTCGCTCACCCGCCTGCTTACGGAAGCCAGGGTTGAAGCCAATCTCCAGGTGGACGCTCGAATCAAGACGACGGTCAAACTGCGCGTGATCGGCAGGCAGCAACAGCTTTTGCGGATTGATTTTGAAGCGCCGCCTTCACACGAGATTTTGAGCGCCAAGCTGGCGGAATTCGCCCGCCAGATTCCCCGCTGCGATGCGGTCATTCTTTCCGACTATGGCAAGGGCGGACTGACCCATATTGCGGAGATGATCCGCATGGCGCGGGAAGCGGAAAAACCCATTCTGGTCGATCCCAAGGGCGACGATTTTTCCCGTTACGCGGGCGCAACCGTAATCACGCCGAACCGCAGCGAATTTCGCGCGGTGGCGGGCGCATGGCAGGATGAAGCGGAACTGGCGGCAAAAGCGGAAGCCTTGCGGAGCCGCCTGGGGTTGGAAGCGCTTCTCATCACCCGCAGCGAAGAGGGGATGAGCCTTTTTACCGCTACGGACATCCGGCATGAAGCGGCGGTAGCGCGGGAAGTGTTCGATGTTTCCGGCGCGGGTGATACGGTCATTGCCACCTTGGCAACCCTGCGGGCGGCGCGTTCTTCTTGGTCGGATGCGGTGCATGTCGCCAATTGCGCGGCGGGTATCGTCGTTGGCAAACTGGGCGCGGCGGTGGCAACGCGGAAAGAACTTTCGGCGGCGCTGGCGCTTTCACCTGTTCCATGCTGAACCGCATTGCCTTTTTTCGGGAACGGGGCTGGACGGAAATTTCAGCGGCGGACTATGCCGCGTGCTGGCAGGCGCATGGCGGCAGCGTGGCAACCCACCCGGCCTTTGTCGAGCGGCTATCCGCCCTTGTGGAGATTCCGGTTCGCTATCTGGGTTGGTATGCGCCAGAGCTGGTCGCGGCCATTCCCACCTGGGGACGGCATCTGGCGCTCTCGCGCGCGGCCTTGAAAATATACGGCAAAAAAAGATGGTTCGATTTGGGGAACGCGGAGATTATTCTGCCCGCTGCGCCGCTCACTGAAAATGCGCCCAAAATCCCGCTGCGTCACGCGGCGCAGTATCTCTCTGCCCGGAATGCCCCGGTTTTTTCCGGCTTGCGGACGCAAGCGGAAACTCTGGCCCTGCTCAAGGCACCGGATGCCTTGTCCGCCAAATTTCGCTATAACCAGCGCCGCCTTGTCCGCCAGATTGAAACA
>JAISSL010000289.1 GCA_031273145.1 Zoogloeaceae bacterium
TCCTACGCAAAAACCGACACGGCGCGGTTGTTGGAAAACTGCCCGAATGCGCTGGCCTGCTGGTAGGCGGATGTGGCATTTGCGCCATTGACGCGGTTGCCCGAAGTCTCCGGGGACGCATTGGTTGAGACGTTTCCGCCCGGTTCATCCTGGCTACCCTTACCCTCTTCCATTTTTGTCTGGGCGATTTCGCGCATGGCCTGCATTTCCATCTGGCCTGCCATTGCGGCAACGCGGCGATCCTGCGGGGATGGATCGGATGGCGCCAGCGCCGCGCTACGGATGCGACGGGCGCGGCTCAAGGTTTCTTCCGGCGTCCGCCCTGAGGAAGTATCTATGCTGACTTCGCCGCCAACCGCATAATTCTGTCCGTCCGGGCCTTTGCGGTAAGAAAAGGTAGCGCCGCCCGTCACCAGACTGCCGCCAACGGCAATATGCTGCATCTCATGCTGGCGCACGGCGCGGTCGGTCTCTTTCAGTTCCGCGACTTCGCGCTGTTCCGCTTCGGACAAGGCATTCCCGTCAGCGGATTTTTCGCCGGTTTTTGGGTCGTCGGCCTTTTGCGTATCCTCGGAATCCGGGGCGGCATCCGGTTCTGCCTGTCCCGGTCGCTCTGCCCGTTCTGCCGGGTCTGGCCGTTCCGCGCGTTCCGGTCGTTCTGCCCGTTCCGCCTGTTTTGCCGCCGGGTCAGTCTGCCTTACCGGGTCGGCCTGCTCGTCAGCCGCGCCACTCCCCCTTGCCCGGTTGGCAAAAGGGGAATCCATCCAGTTGAAAGAGGCGGCATTGCCGATGGCAGAGAGCATGGAAAAAAACGCAAAACAATGAGAATCAATGCTCTAATTTTAGGCATTTTGGCCGCAAATGCAAGCCGCATTTACGTTTGTGTTCGCTTTAATTGGCGAAACGATTTTTTGCGCTACCCCTTAAGCGCGTGCAGCATGGCTTCCCGCAGAATGGCGTTCAAACGGGTCTGGTAGCCCTTGCCCTGACTCTTGAGCCATGCCAGCACGTCCGAGTCAATTCGCACCGATGCGTGCGTCTTCACGGGCTTGAAAAATGGGTTCGGCTTCGCTCGCGCCCAAAACGCCTCATCCAGCGGCGGAATATCGCTATAGTCAATCTCACGGTCGGGTTTCTCCGCCAGAGCCTTCAGTTCCGCCTTACGTTCTTCGGTAAGCGGCGGCAATCCGCCTTGCCTGTATCTAACCATGTTCATAGCCTTTCCGTTCCTTTCGATCTGCGCGACGGGCACTGATGATCCGTACAACCTCAATGCCATCATCCGCAAGACGCACTGTGTGCGCCACCAACAACAGCAAGGAACCGCCAACCATACCTATGGTCTGCCACCTTTCCTCACCGTCCACAATCCTGTCCTGAACCGATACCGAAAACGGGTCAGCAAAGACCAAAGCCGCTTCTTCAAAGCGGACTCCATGCTTGAAGTAGTTGCTTGCTGCCTTTCTGTCGTCCCACTCAAAATATCGTTCCATATTGTGATTGTATCACGAAGTTGTATACACACAAGCGTGTTGTATTGGTTCGCCGCATTTACGTCTGAGTCGACCTCGAAGGCGGCGGATTGTGTTCGATGTACCGCAGAATGCCGCGCGCCAGCGCCTTGGCCATTTTTTCCTGATAGGCCACGTCGGCGAGTTTGCGTTCTTCTTCCGGGTTGGAGATAAAGGCCGTCTCGACCAAGATGGAAGGAATGTCCGGCGCTTTCAGGACGGCAAATCCGGCCTGTTCGACGCTGCCCCTGTGCAGGCTGTTGACCCCGCCCAGTTCGCCCAGCACGGCCTTGGCAAGCCGGATGCTGTCGCTTTGCGTCGCGGTTTGCGAAAGATCAAGCAGGGTTCGCGCCAAAAAGGGGTCTTTGACGTTCAGGTTGACGCCGCCGATCAAATCCGCCTTGTTTTCGTTTTGCGCCAACCAACTGGCGGCGCTGGAAGAAGCGCCTTTTTCGGAGAGGACGAAAACCGAAGAACCGCGCGCTTCCGGCTTGATCCAGGCATCCGCATGGATGGAGACAAAAAGATCGGCATGAACTCGCCGCGCCTTCTGGACGCGGGTGGATAAGGGCACGAAGAAATCGCCATCGCGGGTCAAGGCAATGCGTGTGTTCGGCTCGCGTTCCAGTTGGGCTTTTAAGCGACGCGCAATGGAAAGCGTAACAACCTTTTCGCGGGTTCCCTTGCGCCCGATTGCGCCGGGGTCTTCGCCGCCATGACCGGGGTCAAGGGCAATGGTGATGAGTCTTGTCACCTGACTGGCGGATTTATTTCCGCCCTCCGGCTTTTTGTCCGTCCCTTTCTTTGCTTCGGTCGCGCTGGGTTCCTCCATCTCCGCAAGCGGCGTCAGGGTAGCGTTATCCCGGCCTTGCAAAAGCGCAATCAGCGGATCAACGGGATTTTCAGGATAAATATCCAGCACCAGACGATGCCCGTATTCGCCCACCGGTTGCAGGGTGAATACCTGCGGCTCGATGCGGGTCTTGAGTTCCACGACCAGCCGCACCACGCCGGGCTTGAAGCGTCCGGCGCGCAGAAGCCGAATGTAGGGATCGGTCGCGGCAACCTTGTCGGATAAGGTTTCCAGCACCTTGTTGAATTCCACGCCCTCAATATCCACGACCAGCCGGTTCGGGGCTTCCAGAGTGAAGTAGGTAAAGCGCACCGGCGCGTCCAGTTCCAGCGTAACTCGCGTGTAATCTTCGGCAGGCCAGACCCGCACCGCAAGAAAAGTGGGCTTGCCTGCCGTAGCGCGGGCAAGCGGCGTGACCAGCAGGGTTAATCCGGCGACTCCAAGGCAGAAATCCCGGCGTCCCAGGCGGCGAAGCATTGCGTCAGACATCGTTTCCCCTTTTCATTAGAGGCACAAAACGCGACCGCGCGGCTTGTCTCTGCCGATGCCCCCGCCGGAATGGAGAGGCAAAGACGCGCATCCGCCGGGGGAAGGCAACCGGCAGCTTTTTCCTGCCACTCCACAAGACAGACGGCATCCTGCCGAAAGTATTCATCCAGCCCTGCATCGAAGAATTCCTCTGGTGAGGTGAAACGATAAAAATCAAAGTGATAGAAGTATAATCCAGAAATTACATAAAGTTCAACCAGCGCATAAGTCGGACTTTTGACCGTGCCTTGGTGTCCCATTGCGTGAAGCAAGGCGCGTACCAGAGTGGTCTTGCCCGCGCCGAGATCGCCTTCCAGATACACGACCAGACCGGGCAACATGGCCTTTGCCAACGCCGCTCCCAGTTTTTCGGTCGCGCCCGGATCGGGCAGCAGGATTTCTCGTATACTCTGTTCCATCATCGAATCCGCCTTTTTGCCGCTATCTGTCATTTTTTCAAGTTGTGTCTGAGCCAATCAAACAACCGTCCGCAAACCCTGGAGTCTGTCCAGAGAGTATCCTGAAATGGGCGGCGGAACTGGGTTTTTCCGCATGCGGCATTGCGCCGATATATTCTGCAAGCCAGAATCAGGCGGCGGCGCGTTTTTCCGCCTGGGTGGATGCCGGGTTTTGCGGAGAGATGAATTATATGGCGCGGGGAGTTGCTGCGCGGCATCAGCCGGAATCTTTGCTGCCGGGGGCGCGTTCGGTGATTTGCGTCACGCTGGAATATTGGCCGGAGATGGGTTTTGGAGGCGCAAGCGCCGCTCTGGCTGACCCTGCGGCGGCCTACATTTCCCGCTATGCCCTGGGGCGCGACTATCACAAGACGATGCGTCGCCGCCTGAAGGCATTGGCATTGCGTCTTGAAGCGGTGGATGAGTCGGTACGCTGGCGGGTCTTTGCCGATTCCGCGCCGGTATCGGAAGTGGATTATGCCTGCCAGGGCGGGCTTGGCTGGCGCGGCAAAAATACCCTGTTCCTTTCCCGGCAAGGTTCCCTGCATTTTCTGGGCGAGATTTATACGAATCTTGCGCTACTGTCGCCTATCCGCAACACTGTTAAG
>JAISSL010000063.1 GCA_031273145.1 Zoogloeaceae bacterium
GCGCCCGGAATCGCAATCCGCTTGACCGACCAGAGATCGGCAGGCGAAAAGTGCAGACCCACGCCGAACATGAGCAGCATGACCCCGATTTCCGAAAGCTGGGAGGCAAGATCGGCATCCGCCACAAATCCGGGCGTGGCAGGCCCCAGCAGAATGCCCGCAAGCAGATAGCCCACCAAGGCCGTAAACCGCAGCCGTTCCGCGATGAAACCCAGCACCAACGCCATGCCAAAGCCCGCCGCAATGGTCGAAATCAGTGTAAAGTTGTGTCCCATAGGTCTGCCAATTCGTGAAGAGAAAATTCTGCCCGGTCGGAGTCAAACAATCCGCCCTAGGCCGTGAAAATAAAGGGGTTCAAAAAAAAGCGATTTTTGAAATGCCGCCAAAAATACCGCCATTTCATGTACATACAGCGTATGCACACCTTACTGCACGGCAGAATTATACCACTTGACATCCTGAGATGTCCGCTGTATGTTGCGGTTGTCTGCAAACAACAGACACGGGTTTGGTAGCCCGTTAGTACAGGCGCACAAACCGCGCCGCCTGAGCGCGTTTTTACGTTTACGCGGTGCGTGTGGGAAAGGTGTCAAAGCCTTTGCCGGTTCCTGTACCCGGTCTACCAACCCACACGCGCCGCCCCTTCATCCGGTCGGCAAACTCAAACTGCTACAGGAGTAACCGCCATGACAACCGTTACCGAAATTGACGCCCTGAAATACGAGACAGACTACGCGCTTAAGGCGCAATGCCCGAACATGCTGATGTTCGGCATCAAAATCCTCACATCTCGCGGGTGTCTGGAATTGTCTGACAAAGAAGCGCCGCTGGTAGTAGAGGCCATAAAGCAGGTTTTGACTGCCCGCCTTGCTACCCTCGCAACCGCCCGCCTTACCGCCTTTGCATAGGAGAACATCATGAAAACCGCGCCAGAACGCACTGAAACCAAGGCTTACCCGGCTGTGCCGTGTCTTTCCAAATTCGCCTGGAAATTGTGGGAGCGCGCCGCTGACTCGCTTTCAGAGGATGATTTGAGATGGTACGCAAAGAGTGACGAGGCTGTAACTGCGGTCATTAGCCTTGTGGGTATGGCAAACTCCGTTGCTTCGTCTATCGCCAGCGCAGAAGGCACAAGCGAATGGGATGTTAAACAGGTTCCCGCTATCCTTTTTTCGATGGCGGAAATACTGGAAGGCATAAGCGTATCTTTGCAGATTAGCGGCGATGCACATTACAGACTGGAAAAAATCAGTCATGCCTGAACACCATGCCGCGCCTGGGAGATCAGCGCAAAACTGCGTTGGTCATGCCCCGGCGCGGTTTTTCACGGAAGAGGAGAACACCATGAACCAAGAGGAAGTCATTACGTTTGAAGATTTTCAGGCAGCTTGTGCAGGGAAAAGCCATGCTGCTATGACGGCGCTCGCGTGGGACTGGATGGAAGAGGCGCATAATGTAGGAGGCGCCTATAATGAGATGGAAGAACTTTGCGCTGCCGTATACAATGCACTTGATTATGTCATTGATTTTTTGGAAGAGCGCAACCTGTTGTCTGAGATTGACTCGAAAGGCTTTGCGCTTTACAAAACTGTCAGGGAAGAAAACAGGGCAAAAATGGTTAAGCGGATTGCGGATAATATTGAACGTTTGCGGGTTCGGTCTGTGGAGAATGACCGAATTGAACGCACAAAAATTGCTCGTCAGGCACGCGCAAAAAAAGACCCCAAAGAGGCATTTATACAGAACATAGCCAAGAAGAAATGGCAGGAAAGGCACGAAAAAGAAGGTTTTGTCGCGGTTCAGTTTGCGCGAGAAATGCACGAGCTATCCATAGAAATGGCTCCAAAACGGCAGGGCGAACCCAACAAACGGTACATAGTGCAACCGGAAACGATACAAAAGTGGACGCCAAAATGGGCGAAAGAGTGTAAAAAAACAACATGAAATATAGCATGTACGCGTAGATACCACGCATGTACGCGTACATGCTATAGAGGGGATAAGCGGGCTTTGGAATACTGCGAATCACGCGGGGCGTCATGGTGATGCCCTGGGTTTTTAAGGAGTTTCCAAAATGACTCAATTGATGAAGTTGCCAGACTTGAAAAAAGAGCTTGGCATATCCAGAACTGGGATTTATGCGGCTGTCGCCTCAGGCGATTTCCCCGCGCAAATCAAAATTTCTTCCAGAAGCGTCGCATGGATCCGTGAGGAAGTTGAAGAGTGGGTGGCCAAGCGCAAAGCCGCCCGCGATGCCGCGCAAGCTGCCAAAGTTGCGGAAAAAGCCGCTCGTTCAGAATCGAGCGTATCCCGGAATTCTGCGAGAGGAGTCCGCCATGCGTAAGACTAAGTTACTCGAGCTGAATCGCGCCCTTGGCAAGACCGTTTTGAGCTGTGTGGGGATTCTGGAAGATGCGAACCGCATTGAGGCTGACGACCTGGCAGTCCTACGTCTGGTTGCAGATCGTCTGAAATTCCCCGGAAAAAAAGCTGAGCTACTCTCCGTCCTGCGCGACATTGTTGAGGATGTCGAAGGCGGCGGCAGACTGTCCGGCGAGATGTTTAGACGGATCAAATCTGTTCTGCGTCGGTACGAGCCGAAAGGAGAAAAATCATGACCATAAAACATGATTTGAAAACCATGAAGGCACGGCTAAACGGCCTTTGCAAAGGAACAATGGACTCTAACCCGACGGAGATTTCCGCTCACGTGACGACTGTCATAACGTCAATGAACGGCTGTCTTGATTTGATTCAACGTGACGGGTTACGGGACACGGCAAGGGCATTGATCCAATACGTCGACGCTGTCCGGTTTGCACTGAGCGAATTCCTGCGGAAATCCGGCGAATCTGTGCCTGATTTGAAACAGGAAGTGGCGGAACAATTGGGTGCAGAAAGTCCGGTAGTGTCGTACACGGCAGACCAGGCCGACCCTTCAGCACTATTCAACAAATCCTTGCAGTTTTGGGTTCCGATAGTCGGGGAACATGAGGCCATTATCATGGCTCAGAACGAGGCCATAGCTCGTGGCCAAGCCATGATTGATGCTGTTGAAGCTGCAAGGCCTAAGCCCGTTCCGTTGAAAAAACTTGACGGCTATCTGGCAGGAGACGAACCGTGACTATCCTTCAGAAAAACAAAACCGCCCTGGTAGATCAGGGCGGTTTTTCGGGGTTCTTTAACCATGAAGGACTGGTACGCAATGGCAGTAGCGCCCAAGCCGATGCGCATTTTCGCACAGACAAAAACGTCTTGTCAAGATGGCGTGCGCTCGCTCGCGAGACAAAGCGGCAGTATGTCAACCGTGGGAACATGCACAGGCTAGGACACGTCAAAGGTGGAAGGGGCAGAGAATGAGTGCCGATATCCAAATGATTCTATCGCGCCTGGAAGGTGTGAAAGAGGTTGGGGGATCGGCATGGACGGCGCTATGCCCTGCCCATGCTGACCGCACTCCGTCCCTGAAAGTAACGCTGTTTGATAGCGGGAAGATAGGCGTCATATGCCGCGCCGGTTGCGCCTTCCATGAAATTGCGGATGCTATGGGCTTAACGGAATCCGCTTTCTTCCCAACAGACAGGCGCAAGCTACGCCCGAAAGCCGGGTATTTACCGGCAAGCGCCATGCTTCGCGTGTTGGGAGACGACATCATTTTTGTGGCGTCCGTCTTGAGAACGTTATCTGCCGCCCATGAAGCCCTAGGCAGAGATTCGCCACTGACTGAGTGGGATGTAGAGCGATTTTATGAGTGTGCGGAAAATTTTGCGCTCGCTCAAAGGGTTTGCGGGGTGGCGCCATGAGCATAATCAGTGAAAACCGCGCCGCGCTAGAGCGGGCAAAGCAGGAAGTACGCGCCTTTACTGCATCATCCCCGGCAAACGGTCATAAAGGCCGTCTGTCCACCTCAAGCGATTCTGGAACGCAGATAGCCGTCCCTGCATCGAATCGCGCCCTAAGCGCCGTTCCTGCCCCTTCGCCGGGGCAGGACGTGGTTATCTTGACATCCACTGCTAAAATCAAACCAGAAGCAATTGACTGGTTATGGGAAGGTTGGTTGGCCAAGGGTAAGGCGCATATCTTGGCAGGTGAAGCAGGAACCGGCAAAACAACCATAGCCCTATCCCTTGCGGCGATTCTGTCGCGTGGCGGCCTGTGGCCTGATGGTACGGGCGCAAAGCCGGGGAACATTGTCATTTGGAGCGGGGAAGACGATCCGGCTGACACCATCGTTCCTCGGCTCATTGCGGCAGGCGCGGATCGGGCGCGTATCTTCTGCGTTACCGGCGTGGTTGTAAAGGGTAAGCGATGCTTCTTTGATCCAGCTTCTGATACTGACCTGCTACGCGAAAAGCTGGTTGGCAAACCGGTTGACCTGATAATTGTTGACCCGATTGTCTCTGCCATATCTGGCGATGCACACAAGGGGAACGATGTAAGGCGCGGTTTGCAACCGCTTGTTGACCTTGGTCAAGAGCTAGGAGCCGCCATTTTGGGCATTACACACTTTTCCAAAGGCACTCAGGGGAAGAACCCCACCGATCGCGTAACTGGGAGTGTTGCTTTCGCCGCCCTTGCGCGGATTGTTCTGGTAGCTGCCAAGCGCACAGACGCACAGGAAGGCGAATCTACCCGCATTCTGTGCCGGTCTAAAGCCAATATCACTCAGGATGATGGCGGTTTTGGCTATGACCTAACCCTTGTGAACATTGGAAACGACATCATCGTATCCCGTGTTGCCTGGGGGGAACGGATAGAGGGAACCGCAAGGGAAATTCTGGATGCTGCCGAGGGTAGCAGTGACTATGGCGAAGCTGGCCACGAGGCGCGTGATTTTCTGATTGACCTGCTATCCGATGGTGAAAAACCGGCGGCGGAAATCTTCGCTTTTGCGAAAAAAAACGGGATAACCGAGCGCACACTTAACCGCGCAAAAAAGGACATTCGCATCATGAGCAAAAGGGAAGGGAAAATATGGTTTTGGCATTTACCCGCATCCAGAATCAAGTCAACATTGCCAATGTTTCCCCTTACAAACATTGGCAACCTTGAAGATGAAAACACCCCTCAAACCCGCGCTGTTACTGGATTTGGTCAAGATTGCCAATCTTCTGCCGAAAACATTGGCAATCTTGAAAACCCCGACCAAAAAACCGACTGGATAGAGGTGGAAATATGACAACTCCATTGCTTCTTGAAGCCCAAAAAGACGGCGTAAATATCACTCTGTCATCATCTGGCGGATTGAAAATTTCTGGTCAACCGGATGCTGTCAAAAAATGGACTCCTACCATCGCAGACAGAAAAGAGGAAGTGTTGGCCTTCATTCGTGAGCATCGCGCCGCTGTCTGGCGTGTCGCGTTACCAGACAGGGAGAT
>JAISSL010000153.1 GCA_031273145.1 Zoogloeaceae bacterium
GACTTGGGCTCGAACCAAGGACCTACGGATTAACAGTCCGGCGCTCTACCGACTGAGCTATCGGGGAATCAAAAGCCGCGATTTTATAGACCTCGCCAACATGCGTCAACCAATTTCCACCTATACCAACACCAATTTCCCACAAGTTCTATACAGTTCCTTGCCCTCCCTGTCCTCTGTGCCTATAATGAGCAGCACACACCACACCACCTGAGCGCACACCATCATGTCCTACACCGCTACCTTCGACACGCTTGAATTCGCCAAGACCCTTGAAGCAGAAGGCTTCCAGCCCAAACAGGCGGAAGGCTTGAGCAAGGCTTTGAAACAAGCTTTCCAGGACAATGGAACCAAGCTGCAAGAAGAACTCAAAGGCTCGAAGAATGAGCTACAAGATGAACTGAAAAGCGCAAAGAGTGAGCTTGCCACGAAAGGTGACGTGTTGTCGCTCAAAGTAGACATGGCCGCGCTTGAAGCGCGACTCATCAAGTGGATGCTAGGCGCAATCATTGGTACAGGCGGGCTGTGTGCCGCCATCGCCAGCCTGTTCGCCACCTTCTCCCGTTAAGCCGCCATATGCCCCGCGCTGTGCATGGCTCCCAGCAACAGGCGCTCCTGTGAAGATAGTGAGACGACCAGTATGAGCCGAACTGCCCAAGCCAAGGCAGGCGTTGTGCGTTGGACTTGCGTCTAATCCATTCTTTAGAGCGTTTTGGTTTAATCATGCACATTCTTTTCCTTCTCCTGATAATCTTGTTGCATGACACGGGCGGCAGGTCTTGCAGACGGCATCCGCCGCCCCTACGGATAGTTTAGTGGCACTTCGCATTGAAACACTTGTAGGGGACGCAACCTCTGTCCCGCCACAGGTCTTGCAGATGGCAAGGAGACAAGCGCAAAAGTGTACTCGACTGAATCGAAACCGCGCTAATCCGTAATGGATTCCGCAATCTTCATCGCCCACGGATGGGCATCAAAATCGGCAAAATATCTGACAATTGCGCCATTTTCCGTTCGAAAAAGCAATCTGGGCTTCTCGTTCTCGATCGAATTATCAAGAAAATAGGCGCGATCCGCGAACGACGCAACCTCCACGCTACACGCCAGTGATTTGGGATACCTGGACAACACCTTGGACAAGGGCACCTCATGCCCCCCCAGAATCATCCGCTTGGTGATTCTTGCCCCGTTGATGATGGGGCTATCCGTGCCGACAAAGAACAAGCGGACAAAATAGCCGTTAGCCCTGGCGCGTTTGATAAAATCAACCTTGTCCCGGGTCGACATCACACTTTCAAAAGCCATGCTTTCACGTAAGCTCAGATGGCGTTCCCGCTCATCCTCGGCATACCTGGCCGCCTTGATTATGGCATCCCTGTCATTCCAGTCGCCATAGACATCACGAGCGATGTTGTCTGGATTGATGTAAGCGCATCCCGTCAGCCATTCATGCGCCAGCACATCCGTTGTAAACGAAGTCTTGCCAGAACCGTTCGCGCCTGCAATGACTATCAGAACTGAATTATGGTTAAACATGGTTCTGCCCCGCAAAATGGGAACTCGCATCTTCCACTACCTTGAACGCAGAGTCCCAAAAGGCAGTATGGGCAGCTTCCGATCCGGCACGGAACTTCACCGCCATGCTACTGAAGATTTCCTCAAAATCTTCATCCGAAGGCTCCCTGGTTGGATCCAGAAGATTCACCCTGGATTTCATGACCTGCTCCCGTTGCAAAACAGAACCATCCACCCGGTTTTCAGCTTCAACATCACGCGCCAGTTGGACAGCCTGCTGAATGTTGAAGCGCAGGGATGGCAAATAACCGTCAAATCTACCCTCAGCTTCCAAGGCTCTGGCCTCGATTTCATCTGCGCCAACCAGGCCGCCACGCACCAGCGCGGCAATGTCCGCGCGGTCGTGCTCCTGAAAACGGGCAATCTTGCTGACGACAAGATCAACCGGAGAGAGGACATACAGTCGAAACGGTTCTATATCCAGAGCAACAGGAATTGCGTCATCCCGATAATTTTCGTGCATCAGGCTGAAAGCCGTGTTGTAGTTGGTATCCAGATAAAGAAGATGGGGAACGTCATCTTCCAGCGCGAACGACACCGAAAGGTCTCCCGGAATCGGGGTACGCTTGTCGAATTCAGCATCTACGTCCGTGGTCACGCGACTTCCGCTATAAAGATGTACCGCCATCGCGCCAGCCAGGAAAATCCTGACTGGCTGATCCAGCAATATCCGATCAGCAAGCTGGCGAAACAAGGCGCAAAGCCCATCGGCTAGCGGCGTTTTTGTGTGCAAGCAGTATTCAGGCATCAAGCCGTACTCCATAAACAAGTAGCCGGGTCAGCATGTCGCGCAAACGCGGAAACCCAAAAATCCAGCCCCGAACCACGACTTCCGAAGGATGCAGCCGGTCTGCCGGATGATGCTCAAAATAATGCGTTCCTGCCGCAAGCAGATTCTTCGATTCCAGCGGAAACCGCGTTCGGATGACCGCCGCCGCAACGCAGAACACGTTTGCTTCACGGGCATTCTGCGCCACCATGTCGTCAGAACGCGCAGCTTCCACGCAACGCGCCAGCATTGCCGCTTCTCTGGCGCGGGCATCCATTGGGGCTGATCCGTCAGAGCGATTATCCATTGGCTTGCTCCGGTTTTTCAAATTCCTGCATCACCTTCTCAACCACGCCTTCCAGGGAGAGGCGTAGCTGCTTTACTAGCTGGGCGTTACCATCAGTCATCTGTTGAAGCACAAGATGCCTGGGAATGCCTTCCAGAAGTTCAAGATGCCGATCCATCAGGTATCCAGCGCACAATTCCGGGCGGAAGTCCGGCCTCGCCAACATGATGTTGACCAGATCGCGGGCGTCCTTGTCGTCCTTGTGACTCCCCTTGCGACTGGCGTAGGCTTCCAGCTTGAGCGCCAGCAGGTGTTCGGGACACGCAACCGAAATACCGTCTATTTCCTCACGATAGGCGCTTATTTCATCATAAGAGACGGGCAAGGTGGCTTGATGTTCGGTGTAAATATTGAACTCGAAGCCCTGCATCATGATCTGGTAGTTATCCAGACGCCGATTTGCGGTAAACGCCTCATGTTCTCGCAATGCGCCCATGTAAGATTTGGAAATATAGAAATCCGCGTCATGCGTAAAATCAGTATTCTGGGGATTTGTTTTGCGGGCGTGCAGATAAACGGCAATGCCGCCGATGAAGACGACCCCGCCGGGATAGTCCGCGCAGATGTCCCTGCACAGGGACAAGAGCGTTGCAAACTGATCTTGGTCCATATCAGCTATTCCTTTGGGTTTTTTGTCCATCCTGAATGGCTTGATCGCCGGGGCGGGTTTTTGCGCTTCTTCCGGGTCAATCCTTGCCCACGCCGCATTCTTGATGCTTTCCTGGCTCACCAGATCGCCCAGGGCAGAACGGGCAAGAGCGCACAGCGCGTATCGTGCCATGCTTTGTTGGGTATCGCAAAAACTGTGCGGCACATGCACTTCGACGGCGCTGCGATACCCCGGCTCGGCTCGCAGTCTGCCTTCAGGAAAATCAGCCGCAGTCTGAAGCATGAGAACAGGACGTTCAATCCAGGGACCGCTGGCGCGGCAGGGAACTCCGCCCATCCCGCATAGCTCGCGCAGCGGAATTGCGCCTTCACGCGGCAGGTGAGGCACGTATTCGACAAACGGGTAAAAAGCAGGCAGTCCGCGCATGATGGATAACTACATGGATTTGGTGAGATGTTGCGAGTTCATGCCGCGCCTCCAATTGGTTCAATGGTATCAAGTCGCCTCATCGCGCCGATACAACCTGAAACGCTCCCGGCGGTCGCCCGGACGGTTCCCCTCCCAAACCCGCTGCCAGCCTTCGCCGGGCGGCATCAGTTCCGTCCGCGAACGCCCTTCCACCAGCAGCCAGCGGCAATGGCTGCCTTCTCCGCTCAAGGGAAGAAGATGCAGGCGCTCAAAGTAGGCAAACGAGGCAATTCTCGCCTCGCCTACCTGCCACTCCGCGACACAATGTTTTTCCTCTTCCGGGATGGCTGCCGCAAGATTCGTCGCCACGCTACGATAACTCTTGCCATAATCAATCCACGGCAACCAGAGGGAAGCCGCAAGCAGCCAGCCAATCGCAAACCCGGCGCTCCAGCGGGTAAGACATCGGTAGGAAGAGCGCGGCATCGCCAGCAAAAGCCAAAGCCACCACAGCGTCACGATGATGGCAAGGATAAAAAACCACACATCGAAATGTCCCACAAAACCCGGCTTCAGGACGACCGCCCGCTCCGCCAATCGGGCGGGCACCCCAAAAATCGCGGCGCTCCAGCCTGTCCACGCAAGGATGGCGAATACGGTAAAAACCGTGCCGGAAAACCAGTCAAAGGCATTGGCCGCGCCCTGGCGCAGGGTCAACACCCCGGGCGTTGCCAAAAGCGCCAGAGGCGGCAAAATGAGAATCGCCGTACTCTTGCGTACCGGGAAAAAAACCGGCAACCACAGAAAAAGCACGAGAAAAACCGCAAGCGGCAACAGGACGCCCGGTTGAAACAGGTAGCGGCGATTGCGCCATAGCATCCAGCCCGCAAGCGGCCAGAGCGGCCAGGAAAACCAGGGGAATATATCCAGGAGCACCATGAGGTCGCGGCCATAACGCCATGTGCCGCGCAGCATCGCCCATTCATGGGCTATCCAGCCCAGAAACCACTCCGGCGCGGCCAGGTACAAAAGTCCCAAAATTGCCCCCAGCAAAACCAGACTGGCAAGGAACGACCCAAAGAGGCGGCCTGCCTGTTGCCGCGCAACCCGGAATACGGCAAACACCGAAAAGAACACCAGCGTCAAAAGCAGCCAGCCCGCCAATCCGCCGCCAAGCGCCGCCAGCAGGAACGCAAGACCAAGGAGCAACATAGCCGGACGCGGTTTTCTCGGCAGCAACGCAAAAGCCAATAACCAGAAACTGAGCGCGGTCAGCAACACCAGCATGGGCTGCGCCTCATGGGCATGGACGATGAGGCCGAAACTCCCCGCCATCAAAAGCGGCGTAGCGGCGGCGGCCTGCTGTCCATAGATTTCCCTTCCGGCATAATAGAGCGCCATCAGGGTCAGCGCCGTCCATAGGCCGCTCGCCAGCCGCAAGGCATCATGCGTCGGCAGCAACCAGCCGGTGAGGGCTTCCGAAAGCGCCGCGCTCCAGTAATAGAGCGGCGGCGCAAAAAAAGGACGCCCCGCCAGCGAAAGTCCCAGGCCGTGTCCGGCATCGAGAAAATCCCTGGCAACCGCCAGATTAATCACGTCTTCGGACACCCAGGGGTCGTGCCCGAACAATCCGGCAAAGACGTAGAACGCAAGCAGCCCCGCCAGCGTCCAGCCGGTAGGGGGCAATTGCAGGGAATGGGGCAGTACAGGAAGTCGCATGAAATAAAAAAGGCAGCGCGAGGGCTACCTTTCAACAAGAATTCACGCTCAGAGCCAGAATAGCCGGACTCAGGCGGACTTGCCCGCGCGCAACGCGCCAAACTTCTGGTTGAACTTCTCGACCCGTCCGGCCGTATCCACAATCTTTTGCTTGCCGGTGTAGAACGGGTGACAGGAAGAGCAGACTTCCACATGCAGCGCCTTGTTCATCGTGGAACGGGTCGTAAACGCGTTGCCACAGGAGCAGGTCACCTGGATTTCTGCGTAATCGGGATGGATGCCTTCTTTCATGGTACTTCCTTCAGATAAAATGTCGACCGGCGATTTTGGCAGGTCTGGGAGGGCTTGGAAAAACGTGGGATTTTGCCGCAAAAAAACAAAAAACGCAATGTCCTGCCCCGCATGAGTTGTATCAGTCAGTGGTAGACATGTCGTCTGCAAGACAGTTGCCACCCGCAAGACCCGGAGGACAGTTTTTTAAAAAAACATCACGCTTTGCAAGACACATCCTGTGTTGCACAGAGTACAATCTCTCCCCCTCGGTTTTCCTTTCACGGTTCATCGTTCCTTTATCCAATGCGGTTTTGCGGCTTTTCCCTGCGTAACAATCTCTTTCTCGCCCCCATGGCAGGCGTGACCGACCGTCCGTTTCGCCAGTTGGCGAAGCGTCTGGGCGCGGGTCTGGC
>JAISSL010000168.1 GCA_031273145.1 Zoogloeaceae bacterium
GAGTAGCTTGAAGGCCGCCCTTGAGCGCCAGCCTTCCTTTTTTGCCTGCCGCACGTAAGGGTCGGTCACATGCTCATGTATCCATGCCCGGCTGCTCTGGCTCTTCCCCATGCCCTTTATTCCAGAAGGCTGTAGGCACAGATGAGCAGGATGGTGAGCGGCACCAGATAGCGCAAGAGCAATTGCCAGACGGTTTCTTGTTCCCGTTTAAGTCTCTGGCTGATGTAAATTGCCGCCGCGACGCCCGTAATCGGCACGACAATGCGGGTATTCCAGTAAGCCAGCAGGCCAAGATTGTGGGCGAAGATAAGCAGGATGGCGAACGGCACCACGTAGCGCAAAATCGCTTGCCAGACGGTAAACATCCGGGGCGGGAGCGCGATTTCTTCCCGTGCCACTTCCCGTTTGATTATCCAGCCGACGAAAATCGCCACCGCGATGCCGCTTACCGGCATGGCAATGCAGGTACTCCAGTAATCGAGCAGCTCGAAGAGGTTTTTCCCGAACCAGCGGTAATCGCTCCAGAGATTGAACGAGAAACAGACGCCAATGCCAAGCAGCCACGAGAACGCCCCGCCGCAAAAGGCCGCGTACATGCGGGTAAAACCGGCGCGCTCGTTCAGCCAAGCGGTAAAAGGCTCCAGCAGGGAGATGGCGGAAGTCCACGCGGCAAAAATCACCAGCAGGAAAAAGAAGAGGCCGAACACCCGTCCGCCCGGCATGTGCGCGAAGGTGAGCGGCAGGGTTTGCAGAATCAGTCCCGGCCCGCTCCCCGGTTTCAGTCCATGGGCGAAGGTGAGGGAAAAAATCGCCAGTCCTGCAAGAAGTCCTACCAGAATCCCCGCCATGGCTACCCAGAAGCTCGCATGGGTGATGGATGCGCCCTGCTTGAAATAGGAACCGTAAGCGATGATGACGCCCATCCCCAGGCTCAGGGAGAAAAAGGCGTGTCCCAGGGCGCTTAACACGACTTCCTGGTCAATCGCTTTCGGCTTGAAGGCAAACATGAAATGGATAGCCTGCGGCATGTCCCCGGCAATGCCGCCCCACAGGGTCAGGCAAAGCAGAATCAGGAAGAGCGCGGGCATCATCACCCGGTTGGCGCGCTCGATCCCGGATACCACGCCCCGCGCCACCACGCCGATCGTCAGCAGCATGAACAGGGTATGGCACAGAATCAGCTCGCCCGGATTCGCCTGGAGCGCGGTAAACCCGGCTTCTGCCGCCGCCTGCGTCTCGAACCGCTCGCCAATCAGCATCTTCCAGAAATAATCCACAATCCAGCCCGACACGACGCTGTAATAGCCGAGAATCAGGAGCGCGCCAATCGTGCCCAGCCAGCCGACCAGTCCCCACCAGGGCGAACGGTTGGATTCTTCCGCCACCTTCAACATGGAAATCACCGGATTGCCTCGCCCGCGCCGCCCGATCAGGGTTTCCGCCATCAGGAGCGGGATGCCGATCAAGAGCACGAAAAAGAGATAGAGGATGACGAAGGCGCTACCGCCCTGTGTCCCGGCAATGTAGGGAAAACGCCAGATGTTGCCCAGTCCGACCGAAGAGCCGATGGTCACCAGAATAAAGGCCCAGCGATTCGTCCAGGTTGCGCGTTCGGGAGAAGATGTGTTCATGGGCTTGTCAATTCTGTCCGGTTGAGAAGATGAAGGATGCCACTATGTAACCTTCCTCATAGCCGATGTCCAAATCCATCCGCCAGCGCATCGCGCCGCTCATGCAGACGGGCAGGACGACTTCGCCCCGAAAATGCCCCGTTGCGTCCTTTTCAAGCGGGCGGAGAATGGTTCCCATGTTCATGTCCGCGCCGGACAGAACCAGTTGGATGACGCGGATGTCCGCTTCCGTTTCCAGCGTGGCCTGCACCGTAAATGTATTTAAGGGTTTGAGCGGTCGTTCGGGAAAATCCACGGTCAGCCGGTCGCCGCCCGGTATTTCTACTGTACAGGGGGAAAAAGCAAGGTCACAGTCCGCAACCGGCAGGCGCTTTATTCGGATGGCGGGATGTTCATCGGCGCTTTCAGGGAGGGCTTCCCTGGTCTCAATCATCATCGCGGCTGCCCATATCAATAACACCACCAACACCGCCGCCCAAAGACGGTTCCTGATGGTATATTCCCTTGCCAGCCACTGCCCCAATCGGCTCGCGGCAGCGCGCAGAAACTGGCGCATGTTTGCAAACAAACCTTTCATTGCCGTCCCGTGCTCCCAAAACCGCCTGCGCCGCGCTCGCTTTGTGAAAATTCCTCGACCCGGTTCAATTCAGCCTGAAGGACGGGGACGACCACCAGTTGCGCCAGCCGTTCCAGCGGATTGATGACAAAAGTCTCCTGCCCCCGGTTCCAGACGGAAATCATGAGTTCGCCCTGATAATCCGAATCAATCAGCCCCACGAGATTGCCCAGCACGATGCCATGTTTGTGCCCCAGGCCGGAACGCGGCAAAATCAGGGCGGCCATGCCCGGATCGGCGAGATGAATGGCAAGACCGGCAGGCACGAGGAGGGTTTCGCCGGGGGCGATGCTGCGCGGTTCCGGGAGACAGGCGCGTAAATCCAGCCCCGCCGCGCCGGGAGAGGCATACTGCGGCAGGGCGTCATTAAGACGCGGGTCGAGAATCTTGATGTCAATTCGCACGGGCACGGTTTTTCTCCATCAGGGTGGCGATATACGCAATGATCTGGCGGGCAATTTCCGGCTTTTCTCCCGGCGGCAGCGGATGTGAACCTTCCTCATCAAAGAGGATAACCCGGTTTGTCTCCCCGCCTAAAGCCTCCTGCACCAGATTGCCCACGATGAGCGGGATTTTTTTGCGCTGGCGTTTTTGTTCGGCAAAGATTTCCAGCTTTTCGCTTTCCGCCGCGAATCCCACGCAAAAGGGCGCGCGCGGCAAGGCGGCAACTTCGGCGAGAATATCCGGGTTGGCAACCAGCCGGATTTCAGGCGGCGTGCCGCTCTCCTTCTTGTGTTTCTGCGCGGTTGCGTTTTCCACCCGATAATCGGCAACGGCGGCTACCGCAATGAACAAATCCGCCGTAGACGCTTCTTTCAGGACGGCATCGCGCATTTCCAGGGCGCTCGTCACGCGGGTTACGCGCACGCCGTAAGGCGCGGGGCGTTCCACCGGGCCGGAGATGAGCGAGACATCCGCCCCCGCCTGCATGGCGGCGCGCGCCAGCGCATAGCCCATTTTGCCGGAAGAGCGATTGGTAATGCCGCGCACCGGGTCAATGGCTTCAAAAGTAGGTCCCGCCGTCATGAGCACCTTTTTTCCGGTCAGGATTTTGGGCGTAAGCGCGGCGATGATCGCTTCCAGAATTATTTCCGGTTCCAGCATCCGCCCCGCGCCTTCTTCGCCACAGGCGAGATCGCCATAGGCAGGGCCAAGAAGGCGGACGCCATCATCCAACAGGGTGTCGACATTGCGCCGGGTTGCCGGATGTTCCCACATCTGCCGGTTCATGGCGGGCGCGACGAATACCGGCGTTTGACAAGCCAGTATCAGGGTGGAGAGTAAATCTTCCGCGCGACCGGTAGCCATCCGCGCCAGAAAATCCGCCGTTGCGGGCACGACCAGAATCGCATCCGCGCCGCGTGAAAGTTCGATATGGGGCATTCCGTTTGCAATTGAGTGATCCCACAGGTCGGTAAAGACCGCCTCGCCGGAGAGCGCCTGAAAGGTTGCCGGGGCGACGAAATGGGTTGCGGCTTTCGTCATGACGACCCGAACCCGCGCGCCCTTGCGCTTTAAGTCGCGCAGAAGAAAGGCGGCCTTGTAGGCAGCCACGCCGCCGCAAACGCCCAAGAGAATGGTTTTGTCCTGTAATTCCATCATGCCTACTCGAAAAACCGGGCGCTTATTCTAACCCAGTCTTGCAAACGATGTTGTGCATGGCAATTAGTCTTGCAGACAGCATCTGCCGCTCCTACGTTTTTTTCAACGCGATGTGCCTTTTTCAATGCGGATGCCATTGAATTTTTTTGTAGGGGCGGCAATCTGCCGCCCGCAAGACTCCGCAGTCTGCAAGACCTGCCGCCCGTGCCATGCTTTAGCCCCGGTTGAGGGAAGGAGATTCCATCATGTACGGGTTTAAACAAAAACCGCTCTAAGCCTTGTGTCTTGCCGTCCGCATGTCTTGCGGACGGCAATGTTTTTTTAAATAATTGCCCAGGCGCGGCTTGATTTTGCAGGACACGCAGTCTGCAAGACAGCATGGCACAACCCTTGCTTTCATGAAGTTAAATTGAACGCATGAGGCAACCATGACTGCAATCACCCCTATTTCTGCTCTTGCCAGTACCGTCGCGGACGGTCTGGGAGGGCTATCGGGCAGCCTGACCGCCGCCGATCTTGCCGCGCTTCAGGGAGGCGGGAAGGGCGGCTTTGCGGGGTTGTTTGCGGCGCTGCTTGCTGCGGGTTCCGATACGGATATTGCCCCGGAACTGTCGCAGGAACTGCCTGTCGATTTTCTTGCCAGTCAGCTCTTGCAGCCTCAACTGACGGTAGCATCTGCCGGGATTGAAGTATCTACCGGGATTGAGGAACTAACAGAAGGGGCTTTGCCGCAACTGGCATCGCCGCTCATGCCGGAGATGTTCTTGCCAGAGACGCCTTTGTCGGATGCGCCTTTGCCGGATATGCCCTTGCCGGAAACACTTCTGCCGGAGACCCTCCTGCCCCAGCCCCCCTTGCCCAAGACGCCTCTGCCGGAAACGCTCCTGCCTGAAGCATCCTTGCCGGAGGCTCCCCTGCTGGAAATGCCGCTGCCAGAAATACTCCAGCCCGAAACGCCTTTGCCGGAGATGCCTTTGCCAAAGGCGATTCAGCCAGCGGCGCATCTGCCGGAGGTTCCCTTGTCAAAGGTACTCCAGCCGGAGACGCCGCAGGAGATACTGTTGCCAGAGGCATCTCTGGCGGAAGCATTGGTTCAACTCCTGCAACCCGCCTTGAGCGAGAAAGGCGAGAAAGAGCCGGATAAAAACATCCCCGAAGTGTCGGAAGAGAGCCTCATTGCGCTGGGGGCGCTTGCCACGCCGGTAGAAAGCGTCGAGACCGTTCTACCCACTGCGCTGGAAGTCTCCGGCAAGGCTACGGCATCCCTGCCGCCTGCCGCGCCGCCCCTTACGCCGCAGAAGGCGGAAAAGGAAGAATTGCCTCTATCCCCGGCAAAACCTACTGCGGTATTGACGGACAAGGCTTTGCCGCCGACGGCAAATCTTGCCGGAAAATCGGATGGGCACTCTTCCGGCGGACAGGAAGAAAAACAGGATTTCAATCAGTTTTTGCGCGAAGCGGCGACTCTTTCCACTAGCAAAGCTGGAAATCCCGACGCGCCCCGCGCAACCGCCACCCTTTCCACTCCGGTCACGTCCCGTGCCTGGGGCGAGCGGCTGGGCGAACAGATCATCTGGATGACGAAGAACGGGCAGCAACAGGTCGAACTGAAACTCCATCCCGCCAATCTGGGGCCGCTTTCGATTTCCCTCAATATGAATGGCGACAAGGCAACCATCAACTTTACCGTCGCAACTATGGAAGTGCGGCAGGCTATTGAAGAGGCTCTGCCGCGTCTGCGCGAAATGATGTCCGCAGCCGGAGTATCATTGGGAGAGGCCGACGTGGATGAGCAAACGCGCCGGGAAACCAGCGCGCACGACATGACCGGACGGCATGGCGCCAAAGACCAGAACCCGGCGCGGCAAAATGACGAATTTGCCGAAAATTCCGGCGAATCCCCGGATGCAAACGAACCGCATGACAGAAACGCTGAAAGAGCGTCTATACTGGCGGATATGGTAAATGGACACGCGACGCCGTTCGCCTATAGCAATGGCAGAATCGGCGGCGTTGATCTGTTCGCGTAAAAACATTGGGAGAAATTGAATGGCAAACGAAAAAACACCCGCCGCGCCCGCCGCCGCCGCGCCCGCTGCCGCGCCGGCAGCCGAGCCGAACAAGGGGAAAAGAACGTTCTTTATCCTCGTGATCTTAAGCATCATCCTGCTTCTTGTGGCAGGCATCCTGGGCATTGTCGTGTACCTGAAATCGCACGCGCTTGACGATGACGATGAGGATGATGAGGAGGAAGAAGTCCCGCAGAAAGTGGTCAAGAAACAACCCAAAAAACTGCCCGATGCTGCGCCCACCTTCATCAAGCTCGACAAATTCACGGTGAACTTGAAGCCCGAAAATGGCGAGAACGGCTTCATGCAGGCGGAAATTTCCC
>JAISSL010000250.1 GCA_031273145.1 Zoogloeaceae bacterium
TGCTTGCCCTGCAACGCTTGAAGGAAGCGGCAGAAAAGGCCAAGATCGAGCTTTCTTCCAGCACCCAGACGGAAATCAACCTGCCGTACATCACGGCGGACGCTTCCGGCCCCAAGCACCTGACCCACAAAGTCACCCGTGCCAAATTCGAGGCGCTGGTGGATGACTTGATCGCCCGCACCATCGAGCCGTGCAAGATTGCCTTGAAGGATGCCGGACAGAAAGTGACCGACATTGACGACGTGATTCTGGTCGGCGGCATGACCCGGATGCCCAAGGTGCAGGAGCAGGTCAAGGAATTCTTCGCCCGCGATCCCAGAAAGGATGTCAATCCCGATGAAGCGGTAGCGGTCGGCGCGGCCATTCAGGGCGGCGTGCTGGTGGGCGAAGTAAAGGATGTCCTCCTGCTTGACGTAACCCCGCTCTCTCTGGGGATTGAGACCTTGGGCGGCGTGATGACCAAGCTGATCCAGAAGAACACCACCATCCCGACCAAGGCAAGCCAGGTCTTTTCCACCGCCGACGACCATCAGTCTGCGGTGACGATTCACGTCCTGCAAGGCGAGCGGGAAATGTCTTCCGGCAACAAGAGCCTGGGGCAGTTCAATCTGGAGGGCATCCCGCCCGCGCCGCGCGGCGTGCCGCAAATCGAAGTGACCTTCGACATTGACGCCAACGGCATCATGCACGTTTCCGCGAAGGACAAGGGCACCGGCAAGGAAAACAAGATTACCATCAAGGCCAATTCCGGCCTCTCGGAAGCGGAAATTCAGGCGATGGTGAAGGATGCCGAACTGCACGCGGAAGAGGACAAAAAGGCGCGCGAACTGGCCGACGCGAGAAACGGCGCGGATGCCATGACGCACATGGTGAAAAAATCGCTTTCCGACTACGGCGACAAGCTGGATGCCGGGGAAAAGGAAAAAATCGAAGCCGCGATAAAGGCGCTGGAAGAAGCCGCGCGGGGCAACGACAAGGAAGAAATCGCCGCCAAGACCGAGGCGCTCTCCAAAGCCGCGCAAAAGCTGGGCGAAAAGATATACGCTTCTGAAGGCGCTGCCGGAGAACCCTCTGCTGGCGCCAGCGAAAGCGAGGCAAAGCCGAAAGAAAGCGACGTGGTGGATGCCGAGTTTACGGAAGTCGACAAACCCGGCGAAAACCATAACCTGTAGGATAGCAAAACGCCGAGATGCCATTTGCCGGAAATTTTTCCGCAACGGCTTCCGGCGTTTTTCCCTACCCTTTCCGCAGTTCCAGTTTCAACCAATGACAGGAGAAAAAGCATGTTTCAGATGAAAAAAAACCTCAGGCGAATGCTTGCTTCGCTGTATCTGTTTTGCATGTTTTTTGCCGTGCCTGCTTTTGCGGAAGTTACTTACCCGGAGCATAAGGATAACTACGTCAATGATTTTGCCTCAGTTCTGTCCGCGAACCATGCTTCCGCGATACGAGACTCACTTCAGAAACTTCAGCGCGAAACCGGAATTCAGATGGTGGTCGTCACGGTCAATGCTGTTTCTGATTATGGCGCGGGCGCGACTTCTGTCCCGGTCTTTGCAGCCAACCTTTTCGATCACTGGGGAATCAGCGACAAAACGCAAAATTCGGGCATCCTGATTTTCCTTTCGCTAAAAGATCGGGAAGTAAAGATTGAAATGGGCAAGGGGTACGCGCACAGATATGACGCGGAAATGCAAAGCATCGTAGACTCCACGATGATCCCGCGTTTCAAGCAGGATGACTACTCCGGCGGAATTTACGATGGCGTCCATGCCGTCATTGATACCGTGACAAGGCAGGTCTCATGGTTTTCATACTACAAATGGCACATTCTCGTGTCTGTTTTGATTGTGGTCTGCATTTTTGCGGGCATCTCCTGCATGAAGTCTGGAAAAAAAGGCTGGGGATGGGCATTCTTTGCCCTTGCTGGAGCCTTGCTGTTGTTCCTTCTGAAGCTACTTCTGAAACGTAGCGGCAGCAGTAGCGGCTATGGCGGCGGGAGTTCTGGCGGCGGCGGTGGCGGCGGAAAATTTTGACGCGCGGTTTATGTGACGCTGAATGACAAGTTGAGGAAACAGTCCATGTCGAAAAAAGATTTTTATGAAGTGCTCGGCGTTAATCAGGACGCAAGCGAAGAGGAAATCAAGAAAGCCTATCGCAAGCTCGCCATGAAACACCACCCGGACAGAAACCCGGATAATCCATCGGCGGAAGAAAAGTTCAAGGAAGCCAAGGAAGCCTACGAGATTCTGTCGGACGCGCAAAAGCGCGCGGCCTACGACCAGTACGGCCATGCCGGGATTGACCCGCAGACCACGTTTGCCGGCGGGCAGGGATTTGGCAATTTTAGCGACGCATTCGGCGGCATTTTCGACGAGATATTCGTCAATCGCGCGGGCGGCGGGCGGAGTGGCGTTTATCGGGGCGCGGACTTGCGCTACAACCTGGAAATTACTCTGGAACAGGCCGCCAAGGGAACGGAAACGAAAATTCGCATTCCCGCCATGGAATCCTGCGATACCTGCCACGGCTCAGGCGCAAGGCCGGGTACGGAACCCAAGTCCTGCCCCACCTGCAACGGTTCCGGGCAGATTCGCTTGCAGCAGGGCTTTTTCTCCATTCAGCAAACCTGTCATAAATGTCATGGCACCGGGCGTTTCGTCTCCGACCCTTGTGTGGATTGTCAGGGTTCGGGGCGGGTCAAGCGGCACAAGACCCTGGCGGTCAAACTCCCGGCCGGAGTGGATGAAGGGCAGCACATTCGGCTTGGCGGCGAGGGCGAACACGGCATAAACGGCGGCCCGCCGGGCGACCTTTACGTGCAGGTGCATTTGAAGCCGCATCAAATGTTTACCCGCGAGCATAACAACCTGCATTGCGAAATGCCGATTTCTTTTACGACAGCGGCGCTGGGCGGGGAGATCGAAATTCCCACTTTGGATGGCGCGGCCAACCTGAAAATTCCGCCGGAAACCCAGAGCGGACAGATTTTTCGTCTGCGCGGCAAGGGCATCAAAGTGGTTCGCGGCAGCCTGTATGGCGATTTGCTCTGTCATGTCGTGGTTGAGACGCCGGTACGCCTGACCGAACGGCAGAAAGAACTGCTGCGGGAACTGGAAGAACTCTCCAGCGGCAAGGATGGCGTCAAACACAATCCCCGCGCCCAGTCCTGGATGGACAAGGTACGCGACTTTTTCGCCTCCCCATGACGGCTTCTGTTTCGCCCCATGCCGGGGAAGTACGCCGCCGCCGCACCTTCGCCATCATCTCCCACCCGGACGCGGGCAAGACGACGCTCACTGAAAAGCTGCTCCTGTTTGCGGGCGCAATCCAGATTGCGGGCAGCGTCAAGGCGCGCAAGGCTACGCGCCACGCGACATCCGACTGGATGGAGATTGAAAAGCAGCGCGGCATTTCGGTGGCTTCCTCGGTCATGCAGATCGAGTACCGGGATTGCGTCATCAACCTGCTGGATACGCCGGGGCACCAGGATTTTTCGGAAGACACTTATCGGGTCTTGACCGCCGTGGATGCGGCCTTGATGGTGATTGACGCGGCAAACGGCGTGGAAGAACAGACCCGACGCTTGATTGAGGTGTGCCGCGCCCGCAATACGCCGGTATTGACGTTCGTAAACAAACTCGACCGGGAAGTGCGCGAGCCACTTGATTTGCTGGATGAGATTGAGGCCGCGCTGGGCATGGCATCCGTTCCGCTGACCTGGCCGATTGGACAGGGCAAACTTTTTCATGGCATTTACGATTTGCGGGAGGATTCCATCCGGGTCTTTCGTCCCGGCGCGGATCGTCGCCCGGATGACGATGAAATCGTAAACGGGCTGGATACGGCGCTGCTTCAGCAGCGTTTCGGGAGTGAGTACGCCAGGGCAGCGGAAGAAATGGCGCTGGTCAGGGAAGCCATGCCAACTTTTGCAGAGGCTGAATTTCTGGCGGCGCGACAAACGCCGGTCTTTTTTGGTTCGGCCATCAATAATTTCGGCGTGCGGGAAGTGCTGGACGCGCTGGTCGACTTGGCCCCTTCTCCCGGCGCAAGAAAGGCTCTCTCCCGCGTGGTGCAGCCGGATGAAGCGAAGTTTTCCGGCGTCGTCTTCAAGATTCAGGCCAACATGGACCCCGCCCACCGCGACCGGATTGCCTTTCTGCGTGTCTGTTCCGGGCGTTTTGAGCCGGGGATGCGCCTGAAGGTCAAGCGAACCGGCAAGGAGATGCGCCCGACCAATGTCGTCACCTTCCTTTCCCAACGGCGGGATCGGGTCGAATCCGCCTATGCGGGCGACATCATCGGCATTACGACGCACGGCGGCCTGCAACTGGGCGATTCCCTTTCCGAAGGCGAGGCGCTACAATTCACGGGCTTGCCTTTTTTCGCGCCGGAACTCTTCAACGCGATCGAGCTTTCCGACCCCATGAAATCCAAGCAGCTTGCCAAGGGCTTGCGGGAATTGGGAGAAGAGGGCGCAATTCAGGTCTTTCGTCCGCTCTTGGGCAGCCTGATGCTGCTGGGCGCGGTTGGGCAACTGCAATTCGAGGTGGTTCTGCATCGCCTGAAAACGGAGTATGGCGTGGAGGCCAGACTTTCCGCCGCGAACTATACCGGCGCGCGCTGGATTTCCTGCCACGACCCGGTGGAATTGAACCGCTTTGTCCACGCCAATGGCGGCAAGATTTATCTGGATGCGGCCGAAGCCCATGCGTACCTTTTGACTTCCCGCTTCGACCTGGGCTTGACTCAGGAGCGCTGGCCGAACATCGAATTCCATCCCATGCGCGAACATACCGGATTGATGCTGCAAGGCTGATGTCCTGGCAAGGTCAATAAAGTGCCGTCTGCAAGATAAAACAAGGGCGGCTTGCGCCGCCCTGCAATGTTTGCAAAACCTTCTTTTCTCAATCGTCACCGGAGAAGGCGCCCAGAATGTGCAACAGGCTGGTGAAGAGGTTGTAGAGGCTCACGTAGAGGGTTACGGTTGCCATGATGTAGTTGGTTTCGCCGCCGCGCAGGATGCTCTGGGTTTCATAGAGAATCAGCCCCGTCATCAGAAGTACGAAAGCGCCGGAAACCGCAAGCGCCAGAAGCGGCATCGAGAAGAAGTACGCCGCCAGTCCGGCCAGAAAGGCTACCAGAATTCCGGCGAACAGGAAGTTGCCTAGAAAGCTGAAATCCCGCTTTGAGGTAAGCGCAATGGCGGACATGGAGAAGAAAATGACCGCCGTGCCGCCCAAGGCCATCATGACGAGCTGGCCGCCATTGGGCAGCGAGAGATAGGCGCTCAACAGGGGGCCCAGGGTATAGCCGAGAAAGCCGGTCAGGGCAAAGACGAGCAGGATGCCCATGCTGCTGTTGCGGCATTTGGTAACGCCAAAAAGCAGGGCGAAATAGCCGACCAGGGTGATGATCGGGTGCAGGAAAGGGGCATTCAGGGCGGCCGCGACTCCGGCGACCACGGCGCTGAAAGCCAGTGTCATGGAAAGCAGCAGATAGGTGTTGCGTAGAACCTTGCGCGCTTCTGCCGAAGCCAGTTCGACCGCGCTTCCTTCTACAGCAACCGCATTCTGAAAAGAACGTTCATTCATGTTCATGGGGGAACCTCCAGGTTAAAGACAATGAGAGAACTGAAATGTTTGGAGTTTTTAGTTTAACACCTTCCTGGAAAAATCGAAAACGCCGGACAAAACGGATGAAGGGCTGTCAGGCAGATGATGGCCGCCTGACCGCCCTGCGGCAAAGCGGGCGGCAGGTCTTGCAGACGCTATGGATTTCGTAGCGCATTTATACAAAATAACCCTTTTATAACAAAAGGATCAGCGATAAAACATCGGATTTGTTCCAGGTTGTGTTATGTTTCCGTGTCTTTTGATGGAACCCGGATTCCGCTTCTTTTTACTTCGATGAGGAAAACATCATGCAGCAAAAACTGATTGTGCTTGCCGTAGCCGCTTTTGCTTCAGCTGCGGCCTTTGCTCAAACCAACCGACCGGCTTCATCCCAGCAACAGCAACAAAGGCCGGCCGCATCACAACAACAGCCACAGCGACCCGCTCAGGCTGCCAGCGCTGCCCCTGGCAAACCCCTTTTCTCCCTCTATGGTACGGATCTTTCCCTCTATGGCGTTTTGGATGGGGGTGTCTCCTACCGCATGGCCAGTGGCATGGACAATGCGCTTACCGTTGACTCTGGAATTTCTGAGGACAACCGTCTGGGCGTCAATGCCGTGAGAGACCTGGGTAACGGACTCTCTCTCCTGGGCACGCTGGAAATAGGATTCGCTCTGGATGTTGATTCGGACGAAGGTAAAGACATCTGGGGGCGGCAAGCCTTTGTGGGGCTGGCCGGCGGCTTTGGTAAGGTTGTCACGGGCACTCTCTTTACGCCGCATTACACCTTCGTCTCCGATATTGACCCCTTTCAGGCGGGGACGGTTGGCTCGTACCGCAACATATTCAACACTGGTAGCAGTAGCAGCGCGGATGATTTTCTAGCTAAATATTGCAAAACGCTTGCAAATATAGAAGATGATCCCGACGACCTTCCCGAGCAGTGTAAGAATGTGGGAGAAAGTCAGGGCGCAAACCTGTTCGACCCCGACCGGATGGATAATGCCATTGCCTACACGTCGCCGAACTTCTCTGGTTTCACCATAACGGGAGCCTACTCTGCCAAGATCAGCGGGCATGACGCGGGTACCAGCAAGGATTACAAAATGTTGGCGCTGGCGCCACGCTACACGAGCGGCCCGTTGGACATCGGTCTTTCCTTTTACACGATCACCGAAGCAGACGTGACCAACATTACGCTGGGGGGGACTATTGACACAGGCCCGATCAAACTCCATGCCTTCGCTTCTCACAACCAGCAGGACAGTAACAAGACGGATAACTTCATGCTGGGTCTCACCATCCCCTTCGACAAGAAACATGCCGCTCAGACCTCCTTTAACTACGGCAGAAGCGACGGGGGGGGAAATGCCTGGCAGTTCGCGTTCGGGTACACCTACAACTTCGATGAGCAAGCCAGCTTCTACGCAGCTCTTGCAAAAGCCGACAACGTAGTTGTGGCGGACAACCGCGCAGACACTGGCCGTGCCTACGACAGCGGCGTCGGCATCCAGGCCGGACTGAAATACAAATTCTGACGCGCATCAAAAACCCTGACTTGCGAAAAGCCCTCTGCTTTTTTTGGGCAGGGATGACTCAAAACAGGCGCTCCCATGAGCGCCTGTTTTTTGCCGGGACGCAGGTTGCGTCCCCTACGAGTTGTTCAATGCGAAGTACCCATAAACTGTCCGTAGGGGCGGCGGATGCCGTCTGCAAGACCTGCCGCCCGCAAGACCTGCCGCCCGTGTCATGTTTTAGTTCCGGTTGAGGGCTGGAGATTCCATCATGTACAGGATTAAACAGAATCCGCTCTAGGGATTCGTGCCGGACAGCTCAACCTCGACCCTGCGATCCGGTTGCAGGCATTCAATCAATTCCTTGTTGCGCGAGTTTTCCGCCCCCATATTGTTGCAGGCATCCCCGGTGACAGGCTCTCTCTTGCCCCGGCCTTCGGCAAAGACGCGATCCGCCTTGATGCCCTTGCTTACCAGATATTGCTTGACTGCGGCGGCGCGTTGTTCGGAAAGCCTTTGATTGTAAGCCTCGCTCCCGAGACGGTCAGTATGCCCAACCGCGATACCAATCTCCAGATTGATTTCCCTGCCTATCGCGGCAATATCATCCAGCCTTACTTTCCCTTCCGGGCGCAGCACGGCCTTGTCGAAATCGAACAGGGCATCGGCTGAGAGCGTGATCCTGGCATTGCGGGAACGATCATCCTGCCGATCAGCAGGCGGCTCGGCAGAACGTCCGGCAGGACGGGCGGGACGTTCGGCAGGTTTGGCGGAAGAATCGGCATATTGGCGGACAAGCTGGACGCGCCCTTCGCCATAGCGTTCCGCGCCGGTGTAGCGGGATTCGATTCCTTCGCTGTAATTCAAGAGCAGATAACTGCTATAGCCGAATTCGCGCAGCAGTTGTTCGGCGCGGCGTTGAAAGAGACGCGCCGCTTCGCCTTCGCCGCCCCGGTTATGGCGTTTCAGCGTGGCGCGCAGATAGAAGGTATCTTCCCCAAGCCGGGTTTCTTCGATGTGCCAGTTGGGCGACATGGGGTCAACGATGATATAGGCGAGTCCGGTCAAAATCAGTTCGCCGCCGCTCGGTTTCAAAAGCTGGTACGCCAGAAGCCCTGCCGCCGCGTCCGGCCAGTCCCGCCGCTCGACGCCCAGGGCATCCTTCGCGCTTTCCAGGTGCCCCGGTATCTTTGCCAACTGGTTCTGCGCCTTTTCTACCGTGGCGCAGCCAAAGAGGAAGGGAGTGAGCGACATAAAAAATACGGCAGCGAGGCGCATCCCCAAAAAATGCGCCGTCGCTGCCGGAAGTCGCCGCGTCCAACTCATGATTGCCTCATCCTCATATGTAATTGAACAGGGAAAGGTTCGTCACCCGGACGAACGCCTGCTGTGAAGCCTGCAACTGCAACTGGTTCTTGGACAGATCGCTGATGTACTTGTTGTAGTCCAGATCAACGAGATCTGAAATCTGCGTCTCGTATTCGACTCTCATGTCCTTGCCGAGATCGGTTAAGTCATCCAGTTCCGAAAGCCGCGCGCCGACCACGGCGCGGTTATCCAGGATGTGTTGCAGCGCCTGATCCAGACTTGCGCCAACCCGCAACATGCCATTCCTGAATTCCGTCTCGGAAGCGTGTCCGCTTGCAAGCAGCGAAAGAAATTTGTTCAGGGTGACGAAGATGCTCTCTTCCCGGCTGGGCGAGACCTCAAAGGTATCGCCCACGGCAGGCGTCCCGTCAATGGAGACCTCCGCCCCGCCCAGAGGGATCGACGTGCCCGCGACATAGGGGTTGGCGGACGACGTGAGGGTCCCGTTCACATACAGATCGTATTGACCGGGGGCGGTGAATTCGATGCTATAGGTATTGCCATCGAAGGCAGAACTTAACATGCTGCCGTTGCTGATGACCCCGGTTCCCGTGTTGCTGGGGGAGCCTAAACCATAGCTGTTCCCCGGATTGGCTACAAAATAGCCGTTCCCGGTAGGGATGGCCTCGAAAAACTCGTGCCCCGAAAAACTGACCGGGATGAATCGCGCGGTTTCCACCTGCAAGAGACGTTCGCCGCTATCGCCCCGATAACTGACCACGTTATTGACCGAGACAAAGGGACGGGTGGCGGCCTTGTAGCCGGCAAAGCGGTAAAAGCCGGTCGCGTCGGAATTATTGGCAATCCCGAAAATCTCGGCGAATTTTCCGCGCACGTCCATGGAAATGTCTTCCAGTTCATGATCGGAATAAGAGCCGTTGCCCGCCTCGACCCAACGATCCTTGACCGCCATCAGGATGCCGGAGACGCTGTTCATCAGAACATCCAGTTCCTTCAACTGCCCGGCCGCATTGCCCTGATTATCCAGGAATTGCTGATTGACGCTCTTTTTCTGTTCGACCACCAACGCCTGCGCGGCCGCCACCGGGTCATCGGCGGGCGTGACCACCCGGCGTCCGGTAGAAAGCTGGTTTTGCAGGCGATAGGCGTCATACTGGTTTCGCAGCATGTTGAACACGCCGTTGTCGAAAACCTGTTGAGTGCTGATACGCATCATGATTATCTCCTTTACCCTGCTTACGAACGAATGGAAAGCAGGGTGTCAAAAAGAACGGAAACCGTGTTCAACATCCGGGCTGCCGCCTGATAGGAATGCTGATAATTGAGCATATTGGCCGCTTCCTCATCGAGATTGACCCCGGCTAATTCGCTTCTCTTTTCAATTGCCTGATTCAGCACCAGGTCCTGCGCCATCCCATTGGAAAGCGCGGTCTTGGTCTGGGTGCCGATCTTGCTGGTCATCTGCGCGTAGGTCGTCTGAAAGGTCGAGACGCCACTGGTAGGCGTGCCGTTCATGGTCAGCGCGGTTTGCAGCGCGCCCATCTTGACGGCGTTGCGGGAATCCGCAATGCCGCCATCGTTGTGCTCCAGAATGAACCGGTCGCCATCGTCAGGCAGTCCAGTTATGGTAAACCGGAAGCCGTCAATGGTAATTGTGTCGCCACTGTTGTAGGGGATCGGGAAAGATTGCGGAACGCCATTGACATCAACGCTGCCCGGGGTGCCGTTGATATTTAGTTCCCACCTTGAGTTGACTGTGCTGTAGCTGTAGGTGATTTCCCAGGGCGTGGTGGGCATAACATAGTTTACGGAGACGATTTCCCCCGCGCTGATCTGCGCCACCCCGGAATTGTTCGGGTCTGCGGAAGTGCGTATCGGCATGGCGGCGGCAATCCGGCGCACGTCGCCCGCCATTTCCTGATTGACCTTGATGTTGCGCGCAACTTCGCGGGTCGGCTCCAGCCGGTAGGTATCCCCCGCCCGATGCCCGGTACTCAGTTCCAGGGTCAGCCCATCGAACTGGACGATCGTCCCACTGCCGGGCACTCCGGGCGTTCCGGTCGCCGTGCCGGTGGCAACGATCCGTTTGTCGCTCAAGCGGGTAATGATGAAGTCATCCGGCCCCGCAGGCGGGGAAAGAAAACGGACTTCGTAATCGCTGTTGGTCAGTTCCGTGTAAAAATTGCCATCCGCCGACATGTTGAGCGGCACCGTGAATTCAAAACTGTTGACAATGCCCGTGCCCGTATTGCGCGAATTCTCGATGGACTTGGGCGAACTCAAGGTGAAGAATTGACTCACGAAGCCCATGTCGCCATTGATGCTGCCGAGCAAATCCTGCCCCAGTTCCTGCTGGGCATTCATGGTCAGCGCGATGGATGCCGCAATCTGGCCTAGCGAATTGGCAGCCGGATCGAGCGCCTCGCGGCGGAACAACATGAGTCCGCCCACCAGCCCGCCGCTCATATAGGAATCCGGCAATTCGACGATGCTGCCTTTCTGGGCAATGATGTAGCGTTCCGGGTCGGCGGCAGAGGGACGCGCTTCCAGCTTGATGGTCTGCGCGCCCACCACCAGCGATTGTCCGCTGCTGGTAAAGACGTTCAGCCCGTTATTGTCGTCCAGATAGGTGTTGACCTTGACCAGCTCGTTCAGTTCCAGCACTAGCTGGTCGCGCCGGTCAAGCAGGTCGTTGGGCGGATGTCCGTAGCCGAACAGACCCACGATTTGCCGGTTCAGTTCGGCAATCTGGTCGGTATAGGCATTGATTTCCGAAATCGAGCTGATGAGTTGGGTGTTCGTCTCGTCGTAAAGCTGGAACATGCGGTCTTCCAGGGTGCGAAAGCGGGTCACCAGCGCCTGCGCCGCGCTCACCATAGCCTGCCGCGCGGAAATCGTAGCGGGATTGGCAGCTACGTCCTGCACCGCCTTGAAAAATCCAGCCATCATCGGCGAGAGACCGGAATCAGGGTCGGCAAGCAGATTGTCTATTCTGGAAATCATCGAATAGTAGGCATTCGTCTCGCTGGAACGGGTCTGCGCGTCGTGCAGCTGTTTGGTCAGAATGTCGCTGTAGCTCCGCAACACGGTTTCGACATGTACCCCCTGACCGATACAGCCTACGGTCGTGACCGTAGCGTAATTGGTCGCCTGCATGGCCGACTGACGGCTATAGCCGGCGGTTCGGACGTTGGAAATGTTGTGCTGCGTGGTCGCCAGTCCGATCTGGGCGGTGTTGAGGGCAGAAATGCTAGTGCTCATCAAACTCATGATGTTCTCCAATACTCCGTTTGATTACGGACAAAACGGGAAATTCTTTAATCCCCTATCCGATCAATGCCTGACGCAACGTCGTGCCATCAATGATGGCAGAGAGTTTTTCGGCATATTTCGGATCGGTGGCATAACCCGCCTGTTGTAGTCTTCGAGCAAACTCCGTGCCACTCTGCGAACCGATGACGCCGCCATAGCGCGGATTGTCCGCCAGCAGGCGCGCGTAATCGGCAAAGGCTTCCCCGTAGGAATCATAGGAACGGAACCGCGCCCGTTCCTTTACCGGAAAGCCATTCACATATTCCGTCGTGTTTATCTCCACGCTCTTGCCATGCCAGGTTTCCTGCGCCTTGATTCCGAACAGGTTGAACGAAGGCGAACCGTCGGCATTCCTGATGTCGCGCCGTCCCCAGCCGGATTCCAGGGCGGCGTGGGCAATCAGGAACTGCGGCGGAATGCCGGTTCTGCGACTGGCCTCGACCGCGTGCGGCCACATTGCCCGCGCAAATTCGCGGGGCGTCATCTCCTGTTCATCCACACTCCCCTTGACTTCCGGGACGTCGGAATAGGTTTGCCGCGCCAGCGAGGCGCGATCCATCGCCGCCGTAAGATTCTGAAGCGCAATCGGCGACAGATCCATATATTGTCCGGCAAAACTTGCAGGCGGGTTTGCCATGTTCTCGACCATTGTGTGCATTGTGCTTTCCTCCATTGCGGGCAGGTCGTCCGTGCCTCGATTCATCGGGCGACCCAATTGTGTTTCCAACATTTTCGCCAGTCCCAGCCCGCCCTGTTTCGAGAGATTCTTGGCAAGCTGTTCATCCAGCATTCCGGTAAAAAAACGGGTGGCGTCGCTATCCAGCAACCCGTCCTGTTCAGTCGTATCGCGCATGGATTTCAGCATCATTTGCAGGAACAGCGCCTCGAACTGCTGCGCCGCCTCCCGAATGCCTGCCTCCCGATCCGTGCGCAAGCGTCCTTTCAGCCCCTGAATGCTCTGCGTATCAGAAGCCAGCGCGTTATCCAACGGAGAGACACTCTGAATAGCCATCAGATGATCTCCAGATTGGCGCGCAACGCGCCTGCCGCCTTCATTGCCTGCAAAATCGCCAGCAAATCCTGCGGGTTTGCGCCCAGGGAATTCAGCGCCTTTACCACGTCCGCCAGATTGACGCCCGCTTCCAGCGTCAGCAGGCTCGTGCCATCTACCGCCAGTTCAACCCGTCCCGGACGGCGCGGCCTTCCCGGTTCTTCCACCACCACGGAAAGATTGCCATGCGAAATGGCGCACGCTTCAATCTCAACCTTCTGGTTCATGACGACCGAGCCGGTGCGCGGATTCATGACGACCTTGGCATATGCCGGGGAAGGGATCACTTCCAGATTTTCCAGGCGTCCCATGAAAGGCACCCGCGCAGAAGGCGATTCCGGCGCAAAAACCCGGAACTGGCGACCATCCAACGCTTGCGCCGTACCCGCGCCCATTTCCCGGTTGATGGTTTCCACCATCCGGCTTACCAGATCGAAATCCATCTGCCGCAATTCGTAGGTCACATAAGCGCCCTGCCCTACCGAAGTGGGAACCGCGCGTTCTACCGTCGCGCCGCCCGGAATCCGTCCGGCAGACAGGTGATTGATCTGCGCCTGCGCGCCCGGCGCGGTAGCGCCCGCCCCGCCGATCAGCACATTGCCCTGCGCCATCGCGTAGGTCTGTCCATCCGCGCCTTTCAGGGGCGTCATCAGGAGCGTGCCGCCGCGTAGACTCTTGGCGTTGCCGATGGAAGAAACCGTCACGTCAATGGTCTGGCCGGGACGCGCAAACGGCGGATGATTGGCCGTGACCATGACCGCCGCCACATTCTTCAACTGGATGCTGCGAACCTGATCCAGCGGGAGATTGACCCCCATCTGCGCCAGCATGTTGATGACCGATTGAGACGTAAAAGGCGTTTGCGTCGTCTGGTCGCCGCTGTTGTCAAGACCTACCACCAGCCCGTAGCCGACCAGCTGGTTGTCGCGCACGCCTTCAATGACCGCCAGGTCTTTCAGGCGTTCCGAATGCGCGAGCGGCGCATAAAGCAAAAAGAAAGGCAGGAAAAGCGCGAGAAGGAAATTTTTGCCGCTTTGTCTCATGATCCGGTTCCGTTCATCAAAAGTGTTTCAGAAAGGCAGCACGGAGAGGAAAAACCGCGACAGCCAGCCCATAGTCTGCGCTTCGCTGATTACGCCGTTTGCCTTGTATTCGATTCGCGCGTCGGCAATGCGGGAGGAGCTGACGCTGTTCGTTTCGGATACCACGTCACGCGGATTCACCACGCCCGACAGGCGGATGAATTCCTGCTGCCCGCCGATGGAAACCATTTTTTCCCCGGATACCAGAATATTGCCGTTCGGGAAAACCTCGATGACCGTCACCGTAATGGTGCCCTGAAAGACGTTGTTGCTTGCCGCGTTGCCGCTGCCGGAAAAGTCGTTGGAACTGTTCATGCCAAGATTGATGTCGGCTATTTTCTTGAACGCGCTCACCTTATCCAGGGGATAGACGGAAAGGCCATCCACGCCCGCGCTTATCGAGCCGGTACGCGAAACGCCCGTGGAAGAATCAGACGCGGCCCGGTTGTTTTCCGTGATGGTGACGGTCAGGGTATCGCCCACGTAGCGGGCGCGCCGGTCTTCAAAGAGGGGACGCGCGGAACTATCCTGAAAGATGCTGCCATTTGCGGCCTGCTGAACGGGACGATAGTCCGGCCTGGCCGTCATCGGCTGATGCACGCTGGTGGGCGGCGTGGTCGAACAGCCGGACAGCAAGGCCAACAAGGCCAGAAAAACAGAAAACCGCTTCATGGTACGCGCTCCGAAAAACAGAATTACACAGACAGAAGCAACTGGCGTGCCAGCGTGTTCTTGCGGACGCAGGCCGCGCCTGGGCAATTTTTCAAAACATTGTTGTCTCCAGGACCTGCTGCCCGTTTCCAGCTTTCCGGCATGGGCACTGTTGTAGTATGCTACGCGAAGTTTTTAACTTAAAAAGTGCCCCATGAGCGCGAACAAACCTAAGCAACCGAACGCCAACGCCCTTTACTTTGGCGACAATCTGGATGTCTTGCGCGAGGACATCAAGGATGAGTCGGTGGATTTGGTCTATCTTGACCCGCCCTTCAACAGCGCGCGGGATTACAACGTGCTCTTTGCGTCGCCCAAGGGAGACCAGAGCGAGGCGCAGTTTGTGGCTTTCAAGGATTCCTGGCATTGGGGAGAACAGGCGGAGCGCGAGTATTCCGAAATTGTGCGCGGGAAAAATACCGATGCCGCCGAGATGATTCAGTCCATGTGCCGTTTTTTGGGCAGGAACGACATGATGGCTTATCTCGTCATGATGGCGAACCGGCTGCTGGAGCTGTATCGTGTGTTGAAGCCGACGGGCAGCCTCTATCTGCACTGCGACCCGACCGCCAGCCATTATCTGAAAATTGTGCTGGATGCGGTATTTGGGAAGGAAAACTATCGCAACGAAATTTCCTGGCTGAGGTCACAACCCAAAAGCCATACGACGGTAAATTTCCCGAACTGCCGCGACATCATTCTTCGCTACAGCAAGGGCAACAAGGCAACGTTCAACAAGGTATATGGCAAATACAATCCAGAATATCTGGAGAATTTCTACCGCTATACCGATGAAAAGGGGCGCAGGTTTCGATTAGGCGATTTGACCAACCCGAACAAGAACCGTCCCAATCTGACCTATGAGTTCCTTGGCGTGACACGGGTCTGGCG
>JAISSL010000253.1 GCA_031273145.1 Zoogloeaceae bacterium
TTCTGGCGGCATAATAGTTGCGTTGCTGTGCGTACTGGTCGTGAGCATGGCGGTTTTTTCGCCCGCATACGCTCAGAAGAGTTACGATGTCTCCAAGTTTGAAGTTGTGGGCATAAAGCTGGGCATGAACTACGAAGCGGCAAAGGCGAGAGCGCTAGGGCGTTTCATGAGTGATAGTAGTAAGGTGACGGCTCCGATTGAGAAATGTCGGGGCTTGTCCGCTATGCAGATGGGCGACAAGGGAGAATGCGACACGAACAATGAGCGTAATTTCCTTAGCGCGGATGGCAAGTTCAGATTTTCCCCTATGGTGGGGGGGTCTAAGCTCACTCTTAGGGCAAACATCATTGGATACAACCCAAAAGGTTTTGCGAGTGTTGCTCCGGGAGGCATTGCGACGGCTACTCTTTCTGAGACTGAAGAAGGAATAACCGTGTATTTTGATGAGAAGGAACAAGTGTTGTCAGTGTCCTATCGGAATAGCACAGATAGTATGCTAACCCCGAAAGGCGTTGTGGCCAAATATGGCGTCCCAAGCGTTGATACTTCTGGCGTCTTGAAAGCGGATAATGCCATCGAAGAGGAATTGTTCGCACAATTCGCTGAGCTTATAAAGCCAATAGCGAATGAAATGCAATGGTGCGCCAAGCCCCAAAAATCCGGTTCCGGCTACTCATGCAACGGTTCCCCCGGATCGACCTTGCTCTTTAACCCTAAAACTCGTGCTTTACATTTGCAGTGGTAGTGAGGGGTTCTGCATCACGACGATAGCTTGGGGGGGCGAAGCCCCCCCAACCCACGCGCTCTTGCTTCGGTCAGAAAATTGTGTCTACTTCGCGCGATGTTCTGCTTGACGTATTACGTTTCACGTAATACCATTTCCGCCATGATTCAGTCGTTTTCCTGCAAAGACACAGAAGCCCTGTACGAGGGGAAGCGTCCGAAACGGTTCCGCGCCATTCAGACCGTCGCGGAACGCAAGCTCTCGCAGCTTGACGCGGCGCAAACGCTTGAATTCCTGCGCTCGCCGCCCGGCAATCAGCTTGAAGCCCTGAAGCGCGACCGCAAGGGGCAGCACAGCATCCGCATCAACGACCAGTGGCGCGTGTGCTTTGTCTGGACTGACTACGGCCCCGCCCGCGTCGAAATTGTTGACTACCACTGAGGATTTGCCATGCCACACCCTCTCAACCGTATGCGCCCCGTCCATCCCGGTGAAGTGCTGCGCGAAGATTTCATCATCCCGCTGGGAATTTCCGTTCATGCGCTGGCCAAAGAACTTGACGTTCCCGCCACGCGCCTGCACGAAATCGTAAAAGAGCGGCGCTCCGTGACCGCCGATACCGCAGAACGGCTCGCCCGCTACTTCGGCGGCGACGCTACGTCATGGCTTATCATGCAGGCAAATTACGACCTGAAAACCCTCCCAACCCGCGCAGAAATTGAAAACAACGTCCACCGTCGCCTTGAAGAAGCGATTCCGGCATAGCATGTCGGCATTTAACTGGATTCCCGCCTTCGCGGGCAAGAAGGTATTGCCGCCCCATTGCCCACGCATAAGCCGGAACGCGCCAACGCTTCACATTCCCTTCACATAGTCCCCACGTTCGCTTTCCGCTCCGTTCACATTCGCGTCCTATACTGCTTTTCGGCAATCGGAAAATCCCTTTCCGATCCGTTTCCCAACAGGAGGTTGACATGGAAACCCATTCCGAACACCGGCAGGCACCGGCCTCAAGACAGGTCGAAAAGACGTTTCGCAATCTGGGCGCGCGCGCCCGTCCAATCGGAAAGGCCGTTGGCGTTGCCTTTCTGATTCTGTGCCTGATGATTCCCTTATCCTTCATCGAAGGACAGATTGACACCCGGAAGAGCTACCAAAGCCAGGTGCTCCGCACCATCGCCAGCAATGCCGCATCGTCGCAAAAAGTGATCGGGCCGATTCTGGCCGTCGCGTACTGGACGAAAACGCCCGAAAGACGCTACCGCGAGGAACTGGAATCCGGCAAGTGGCGCACGATCACGCAGCCCGCCAAGACGCACAAACATGTCGCCTATGTGCCCGCCAGAAAATTGACGATCAAGGGCGATACCCACATCGAGCCGCGCAATATCGGCATCTACCAGGCAAGGCTGTTCCATCTCGATGCTAAAGTCGAAGGCGCGTTCGAGGCGCCCGCCGATCTCATCAAGATTCCAGATGGCGACAATTTTATCGAGGCCAAAGCCGCCATCCTGTTCAGCGTTTCCGACCTGCGCGGTTTAAGCGCCGACCCGGACGTGACGATTGAGCAAAAGACCTTCCATTTCAGGCCGCCCAACGACGCAGATTTTGCGGACGTTATCGGCGGCAATCGGCTGGAAATCGGCTTGGGCGCGTGGAAGCCCGGAGAGACACGGGCAATGGCGTTTTCCTTCCCGCTCAAACTGTTCGGCACGGAAACGCTCTCCATTGCGCCCACGGCGGAAAACAATCTCATTGACCTGACTTCCGACTGGCGGCATCCCAGTTTCCAGGGACGCTTTTTGCCGCGCAACCGCGAGATCAGCGAAACGGGTTTTACCGCGCAGTGGGAAATTTCACAACTCGCGCGTAATCTGGAAGCTGCCCTCAACGGTGGTGATGAAAGAGGATATTTCTTTGATGAAAGAGGTTCTCCCTACGAGGAAGTCCTGCGGATTGATTTCATTGACCCGGTCAACGTTTACCTGCAAGCGGAACGGGCGGTGAAATACGGCAGCCTCTTCATCGTGCTGACCTTTGCCGCGTTTTTCATCGGCGAAGTCCTGCGCCGCCGCCCGATGCACATCATGCAGTATATGATGGTGGGGCTGTCGCTGGCGATTTTCTTCCTGCTCCTGATTGCGCTCTCCGAACATCTGCCGTTTGCGTTGGCCTATCTTTCTGGCGCGATTGCCTGTATCGGACTGATTACCGTCTACCTTGCCAGCGTGTTCAATTCCAGACGCATGGCCTTGGGATTTGGCGGCGCGCTTTCCGTACTCTATGGAATGCTGTTCGGCATCCTGCAAATGGAAGACATGGCCTTGCTCATGGGCAGCCTACTTCTCTTCGCCGCCCTTGCCGCCGCCATGCTCAGTACCCGCCACCTCGACTGGTATCAACTAAAGCAAGGGGATGCGGCAACCGAGCCTTGACAGGGCTTTAAGCATCGAATTCCCCTGAATGCTGTATTCAGGGATGATCGTAACGGGCGGCAGAAAAAACCTGCCGCCCGTATCTTGTGAAGTAGCGGCGCGTCCAGCAAGGTGAACCGTGCTATGATGGTAATTCGTTGGCAGGGAAAAAATGAACTGCCCGCAAAGCCTTATTTTTCCTGGGTTCTAAATTCAATATATGAATCTTGAAGGGTTGACTTCGGATTTCTTTACGCTTTTTGCCTTGCCGCCGGTTTTCCACATTTCGCTGGCGGCGCTGGAAGAGCGTTATCTTGCGCTTCAGCGGGAAACGCATCCCGACCGTTTTGCCAACGCGCCGGAAAAAACCCGCCGTCTTTCCATGCAACTGGCGGCGCGGATTAACGAAGGCTACCAGACCCTGAAACAGCCGCTCTCCCGCGCCCTTTATCTGCTCGAAAGACCAGGTATCAATTCAGGCGTGAATGATCGCCACGCTTTGCCTACCGAATTTCTCATGGAACAGATGGAATGGCGCGAGGACATTGTAGAAGCCCGCGCAGGCGGCAACGCGCATGAACTTGAACGCCTTTACGAGCGCCTCAAACAGGATTTGGCAAAGCATTACGAGACTCTTGGCAGCCTTCTGGATGAAAAACAGGATTACCCAAACGCTGCCGATCTGGCGCGGCGTCTGATGTTTCTGGAAAAACTGCGCGACGAAATCCGCGAAGCCCTGTTCGATCTGGAAGACGGGGCGCGGGAATGACGATACTGCCCGCTACAGCAAATTCGCCAGCCATTTTTTTGCTTCCGCTTCCGGCATCTGGTGACGAGTTGCCCAATCGGACAACTGGTCTTGCCCGATTTTCGGGATGGCAAAATAGCAGGCTTCCGGGCGCGCGAAATAAAAACCCGCTACCGAAGCGGCTGGCGTCATGGCGCAGGTCTCCGTCAGCCCCATGCCGATTCGCCGCGTAACATCCAGCAGGCGGAAAATCTCGCGCTTGCCCAGATGGTCGGGACAGGCGGGATAACCGGGCGCAGGGCGAATACCGACAAAACTCTCCCGAATCAACGCCTCGCCATCCAGTTTTTCTTCCGGCGCGTAGCCCCAGTAGTGAGTTCGCACCGCGCGGTGGAGCCATTCCGCCGCCGCTTCGACCAGACGATCCGCCAGCGCCTTTAACAAAATGGCGTTGTAATCATCCTGATTCGCCGCAAAAACGGCAAGTTGCCGCTCAATACCCAAGCCCGCCGTCACGGCAAACAGCCCCGCCCAATCGTCCTGTTCCGCCACAAAATCGGCAAGCGCCAGATTCCGTCGCCCCGAAGGTTGCGCGTGTTGCTGGCGAAGTCCCACGATACGACCTTCTATCTGAGCGCGGGTTGCGTCCCGATAAAACACGATGTCATCCCCAGCGCGACTAGCAGGCAGAAGCGCGAACACGCCCTTTGCATCCAGCCACGCTTCCCGAATCAGGACTTCCAGCATGTTTTGGGCATCCGCATAAAGCTGGCTGGCGGCCTTGCCCGCATCCGCGCTCGTTAGAATGGCCGGATAACGCCCGCGTAAATCCCAACTATGGAAAAACGGCGTCCAGTCAATGAGTTCGGCAATTTGCGCCAGATCGAACCGGATTTCATGCAGTCCAGGCAGCTTCGGCGCAGGCGGAATGCGCGTCGCGTCAAGCACAAACGCATTGGCGCGCGCCTCTTCTAACGTCACCAGCCGGGTTCCCTGACTGCGGGCGGCGTGCGCTTCGCGTAGCGCCTGATATTCATCCGCAATTTCCCGCGCAACCTTTATTTTTTCCGCCGAGAGCAGGCGGGAGACCACGCTTGCCGCGCGGGATGCGTCCGGGACATAGACGGTCACGCCATTTTCGTATTGCGGCGCAATCTTGAGCGCGGTATGGGTGCGGCTCGTCGTCGCGCCGCCAATCAAAAGCGGTTGGGTAAA
>JAISSL010000264.1 GCA_031273145.1 Zoogloeaceae bacterium
GATATAATCACAGTGCTCGGTGTGTTGCTCGGTGCGTTGCTCGCTCTTAGCGTGTTCGACTTTGATTTGGAGCCGTTGTTCGCGGTCGGTGTTTCAATCGGCTGTATCGGCGGGGGCATTTGTTTGGTAAGAGGTCTAACAAGAGTACACCCTGGCACAGTCACCGTGCTCGGAGCATTGCCCGCTGTTGGCGGACTCCGCTTTGGTTTGTTGCCGTTGTTCGCGGCTGGTGTTTTAATCGGCTGTATCGGCTTCGCATTCTGTTTTTTAGGAGGAATGAGAGATGGTGCCCACTCTAAATTTGGGAATATCTGGGTTGCGGGTGGCGGCTTAATGGAATTTCCCATCTTATTTCTCGATCGTGACGGTTTGTGGTTTGGGGTAATCATGTGGATAGGCTTCGCCTTTTTTGTTATTGGTACGGTAGGTGTGATTTACGATGCGATGATTCATAGTCCCTCCTCCGATGATCCGCCGCCGCCACCCTACGTCTGACATAAGGAAGGCAGGCGATTCGCATGATTGAGCTACCATCAAGGTATCATAAAATTTTAAGGACAGGGGTTGCGAGCCTTGTGACCGCAGCGTTCGGATACCAAAAAATCTTGAAATTTGGGTTTGTGGGCTACGTGACCGCAGTGTTCGGCGTGTTGCTTGGCTTTAGCGGATGGCACTTTGATTTGATGTGGTTGTCCGCCGTCGGTTTTATAATCATGGCGCTCGGCATACTCATAGGTTTTGGAAGGCAGGTGATTCATATGATTCAGGTTCCATTATCCCCCAGGTATCACAAAATTATGAAAATCGGGTTTGCGGGCTTCGTGACCACAGTGTTCGGCGTATTGCTTGGTTTTGGCGGGCATTACTTTGATTTGATGTGGTTGTTCATCGTCGGGTTCGTCATCACTGCGCTCGGCCTACTCATTGGTTTTGTAAGCATGATCTGCGGCTGGATTTACATTTTCTTCTTTTCGTGGCGCGACGTTCCGCCCGCCCCACCCAGTCCCCTGATACGAGAAGATGTCGTGCCAACCCACATGCTCTATCCTCACAGCAGAGCCATATCCGAACCTTTGCACAAGGAAAGTGAAGCGCCATGAGGCGTTTTCCGCAGGTTCTACAACCCCGCTCCACAAAAAAACGGCGCATGGTGCGCCGTTTTTCATGAGGGAAGGCAGAACGTCACGCTGCCGGGGCAAGCGTCTTGATCTGGGCGGCAAGGCGGCTCTTGTGGCGGGCGGCCTTGTTCTTGTGGATGATTTTCTTGTCCGCAATCCGGTCAATGACCGACATGGATTGACGAAAAACAACTTCGGCAGCCGCCTTGTCGCCTGCGGCAATTGCCGTCCGCGTCCGCTTGATGGCGGTACGCAGCGTAGAACGCAGACTGGCGTTGTGTGCGCGTTGCTTGACAGTTTGACGGGCGCGCTTCCGCGCTTGTGCGCTGTTAGCCATACCAGAATCCTGAAAAAAGGAAAACGCGCATTCTATGCAGGAAAAGCCCGCTTGGCAAGCAAAAAACGAATCCCGGCAGAAAGTCAAGAAAAACTTGTGCGTCTATGAGATGACTAGGCTATGATACGAATGTTTCAATAACTACTTCAGGAGACGGAAATGATCGCCAACCCTTCCCAAAACCCGATGCAATTCATTCGCTCCCTGTGGAGCGGAGGTGGATTTTCCCTGCCGGGCATGGTCGCGCCGACTTTCAGTACCGATGATCTGGGAAAACGCATCTCCGATCTGAAGGCCGTGGAAGGTTGGCTACGCATGAACCTTTCCATGCTGCAAATGACAATTCAGGGTCTGGAAATGCAGCAAACCACTCTTTCGACGGTAGAGGCCGTCGGCAAAATCGTGCGGAACAGTTCGGAAGGAAGCAGCGCGCCCGCCGAAGGCAAGCCCGGTTTTACAGAAACGAGCGAAGGTCCGACCGTTGGAGAGACCTTGAAGCGCGCGGCGCTTTGGCCCTGGGATGTCATGCAGCAGATGCAGGAAAAAATCCAGAAACATTTGCAGGAAGACGAGAAAAAAGCCAAGCCCGCTGCTGGCGCGCGCAAAAAACCGGCGGCGCGTAAACCTTCCGCAAAAACGCCTCCCGCAACGGCTTCTGTCGCTGCTTCCGCCAAAAAGCCCGCGCCGCGCAAAACGCCGCGCAAGGCAGCGCCGCGCAAGACGGCACGAGCATAATCCCGTATCCCCGCAGTATTGGGGTTACTGACCGACCGACAAAAACGGAGCTTTTTAGCTCCGTTTTTTCTTTGGGGAGACTGCCCGGAAAGCCATTGTCTTGTAACAGGGGAACAGAGGGCTTTCCGGCGTGTTATCATTGTCGTTTTCGTTGTTGTCCAAAGCTGGCAGGAGAAATTCATGAGTTCTGTAGTTGATGTCATTGCGCGCGAGATTCTGGATTCACGGGGAAATCCCACGGTGGAATGCGATGTCTTGCTTGAATCCGGCGTCATGGGACGCGCGGCGGTGCCTTCCGGCGCATCTACGGGCAAACGGGAAGCCGTCGAGCTTCGGGATGGCGACAAGCGCCGCTATCTGGGCAAGGGCGTCCTGAAAGCCATTGAGCATATCAATACGGAAATTTCCGAAGCCCTGATCAGTCTGGAAGCGCAGGAACAGGCGTTCATTGACCGGGCGCTTATTGACCTGGACGGGACGGAAAACAAATCCCGGCTGGGGGCAAACGCGCTTCTGGCTGTGTCTATGGCGGTTGCCCGCGCGGCTGCGGAAGAATCCGGCCTGCCGCTTTATCGCTATTTTGGCGGCATGGGGCCGATGCAGATGCCGGTTCCCATGATGAACATCATCAATGGCGGCGCGCACGCGAACAACAATCTGGATTTTCAGGAATTCATGATTATGCCGGTCGGCGCTTCGCGTTTTGGCGATGCCTTGCGGATTGGCGCGGAGGTCTTTCATGTCCTGAAAAAACTTCTTGACCAAAAAGGTTTTTCGACCGCCGTGGGCGACGAAGGCGGTTTTGCGCCCAATCTCTCAAGCCATGCGGACGCCATCCGCATCATCCTGCAAGCTATCGAACAGGCAGGTTTCTCGCCCGGCAAGGACGTGCTGATTGCGCTTGATTGCGCCGCTTCTGAATTCTATCGGGATGGCAAATACCATCTCGCCAGCGAAAACCTGCAACTTGCGCCCGCCGAGCTGGTGGATTATCTGGAAAATCTCGTGGGTCAATTCCCCATCGTTTCGGTTGAGGATGGCATGGCGGAAAACGACTGGGAAGGCTGGAAACTGCTGACGGATCGTCTGGGCAAACGGGTTCAGATCGTGGGCGACGATGTGTTCGTGACCAACACGCGCCTGTTGAAAGAAGGCATCCAGAAGGGAATTGCCAACGCCATTCTCATCAAGATCAACCAGATCGGCACTTTGTCCGAGACCTTTGCCGCCGTGGAAATGGCGAAACGCGCCGGGTATGCCGCCGTGATTTCGCATCGTTCCGGGGAAACGGAGGATTCCACGATTGCCGACATTGCGGTAGGTCTCAATGCCGGACAGATCAAGACAGGTTCCCTCTCCCGTTCGGAGCGTATTGCCAAATACAACCAACTGCTGCGGATTGAGGAAGACCTGGGGGATACCGCTTCCTTTCCGGGGCGGGAGACTTTTTACAATCTTGGCTGATTTTTCTGTCCTGTCATGAGCCGGTTGACGCTTGGTCTGTTTCTGCTTGTGCTGGCCTTGCAGTATCCCTTGTGGTTTGGCGACAGCGGCTGGCTCAAGGTCTGGGAGTACGACCAGAAATTGAAGCTGATCGAGGAAGAAAACCGGAAAATCAAGCAGAAAAACGCGGCGCTGGAAGCGGAAGTGCGCGACCTGAAAGGCGGACACGAAGCCATTGAAGAAAGCGCCCGCTCCGAACTCGGCATGATTAAACCCGGCGAAATTTTCATCCCCTTTACGGGCGAAGAAGCAGCGG
>JAISSL010000122.1 GCA_031273145.1 Zoogloeaceae bacterium
TCCGGCGCGGTAGAAGCGCCAGTCAGCAGGCCGACGCGGAAAGTTTCGCCGCGTTCGGTGGCGGCGGTAATGCGTCGGGCAAGCGCCTGCGGCACTTCCTTGGGATGGCCGGAGCCGGTGAAGCCGCTCACGCCGATGTTGTCGCCGGGGTTGATGAGTGCGGCGGCCTCATCTGCGGACATGATCTTGCTACGGAAGGTGGGGTTGAGGATGCGATCCTTGGACATGATGTTTTTTCCTTATGTGGGTGAGAAGGGTTAAACACAGTTCGCCGGGGAGAAGACGAATTTCTATTTTAACCCAACCTTTGCCAGCCGGAAACGGGCATTTCTGCCGGGAAACAAGCATGGAAGGCTATTCCGTCTATTTCAGGTGGTTAAGGCGATTATTTTTTATGCGCGAATGTTTTGCTACGCGCTCAATATTTGCATAGAATGCGGGTGGGAAGGAAAAACGCCGTACCGAAAAGCAACGGAATTTGCCGCCCCACTTTCTATCTACAAGCGCCTCTGTCTTTCCCGGACACTCGCGCGCACATCCAGGAGAAACGTTAATGAAATCTAAAAGACTTGAAATCGAACAAGTCGCGTCATTCCTGCATGATGGCATGACCATCATGTATGGAGGCTTCATGGGCAACGGCACGTCGCCGCGCCTCATGCAGGCCATTCTCGATTCAGGGGTCAAGGATTTGACCATGATCGGCGATGACTCGGCCTTTCTCGATGCCACAAAGGGGCCTGAAGGCGTGGGGCTGCTGGTTCGCAACAAGCGGGTCAAGAAGCTCATCACCGGACACATCGGCCTGAACAAGGAAGCCCAGCGGCAGATGATCTCCGGCGAAATGGAAATCGAGCTGTCGCCCATCGGGACGCTGGCCGAGCGTATCCGCGCCGGCGGCTCTGGCCTTGGCGCCGTGATTACCCCGACGGGCGTTGGTACTTTGGTAGGCGATGTCAAGATGGATGTCACCATCAACGGCAAGAAATTCGACCAGAAGCAGATAATCAACATCAACGGCAGGGATTTTTTGCTGGAACTGCCGCTCGTTGCCGATCTGGCCGTGCTGGAAGCCGTCAAGGCCGACACTTTCGGCAATCTCGTCTACTTCCGTTCGATGCGTAACCATAATCCGCTCATGGCGCTTGCTGGCAAGGTCGTGATTGCGGAAGCGCACGAAGTTGTCGAAGTCGGCTCCATTGACCCGGATCATGTCATGACTCCGGGGATTCTGGTCGACCACATCATCTACCCCCAATAAGGAGAAAACCATGACGCAAGAAATGAGCGCCAAGGAGTTCATAGCCCGTCGCATCGCGCTGGAACTGAAGGACGGGGATGCCGTCAATTTAGGCATCGGCCTGCCCACGCTGGTTTCCAGCTATCTGCCCGCAAACGTGCAGTTGATGCTCCATTCGGAAAACGGTTTTCTGGGCATGGGGCCGGCTCCGAAAGAATTTCCGCCCATTGGCAAGCCCCGCCTCGTGAATGCGGGCGGCAATCCTACCACCATTCTGCCGAACGGTTCCACGTTCGACATTTCGATGTCTTTCGCGCTGATGCGCGGCGGGCATCTTGACGCGGCCGTGCTTGGCGGGATGCAGGTCTCTGAGGACGGCGACCTTGCCAACTGGATGGTTCCCGGCAAGAACGTGCCCGGCATGGGCGGCGCGATGGATCTCGCGGTGGGGGCGAAGCAACTCATCGTGGCGATGGAACACACCGCCAACGGCGAGAAGAAAATCTTGAAGAAGTGTACCCTGCCGCTTACTGTCAAGGGGCGCGTAGCCACCATCGTGACGGAAAAGGCGTTGTTCCGCTTTCATGATGGCAAGCTGGTGCTGGAAGAGTACGCGCCCGGCGTGAGCGTGGAGGAAATCCGCGCCGAAACCGAAGCGAGTTTTACCGTTTCCGACAAGCTCACGGAAATGGTCATCAGCCAGGTCGGGCTTTGATTTTTCGTCATACCGCCTGTTTTTTTGCTTAGCCGCACAAAAAACCCCGCGCAAGCGGGGTTTTGTTTTGTCTTGCGCGGACTGCGCCTCTGGTCTTGCAGACGGCAATTGAAAAACATTGGATTCCGCGACTTCGCGCGGAATGACGGGGCGGCGGATGTCGTCTGCACGACCTGCCGCCCGCTTTCATTTTCCTTTCGGTGTCCGCCCGCCTACTTAAAGAACCCGCAAGTTGGCCCCCCCTGAAGTCGACACATTGCTTTGGATTCCTCAAACGCGACCTCCTCCGACCACCAACCCTTGGCTTTCAACCATTCATCATCCTGAATGGTCTTCACGGCATCTTTGCGGTCATTATGACTTTTGCTTACAGTCACACGCAACTCCCAAAACACTCTTTCCCCGCGCCGATGAGAATGAAAAATTGCATTCCACTTTACCGCCTTACCTTTCCAGGAACAAGAACGCTTTTGCCAACGAAAATAACGATCACACCTCTCCGGTGTTTCTTTTTCTTTACAGGGGTCTGGGAAACTCAATTGAGTCATAACTCCCTCCTTGGTTAAGGTGGGGGAATAAGATACAATTTCCAATACTGCGTCAGGCTGTTGCAAGTCAGGCGTAGGAGCCAACGTAAACTTAAAGTTTGGCGGCTCTTCGCAGTCCCAATTTTGATACTTGTAGGGATAAACGGGCATCCCCCAAGCCCAAGGATTTGGATTTTCAGCAAGCCTACCACTCTGAAGCGGAGAAACCTTGCAGTTGTACTGAAAGGCGTGACTCGGCGTTTCCAGGGTTGCTTGGAGTATTTCGGCTTCCGTAGGGTTCTTTTTGCCTCTGAGAGATGGATGGTGAGCCGCAGAAATGTTACTTGCATGGATTTTTTTCTGCGCCTCACTGGGCGAAAGATTGAAATGCTTGACCAATCCAGCCCTTGCCTGCTTGTAGCTCATGCCCAGCTTCACGCCCGCAAATTCAATATCCTCGCAGTTTTTCACCTGCGCGAACGCGCTTGTCGAAAGAAGCACGGCGGCAATGCAAAAATATGTCGCTAGAATGCGTGTGGTTGAGATAACTCTTTGATTGTAAAGAGAAATTTGGGATGGCATGGCTGAAAAATCTCCATAAATGCGGATGGGAACATCTCACCCGCCTGACTAAAAATGAAACGCCATGCGGATGAGGGGCAGGCAGATTATGGCTTATTTTTTCTTGCCAATGGCAATTTTTTACAACATCGCCATCTGCAAGGCCAATTGCCCAGGCGCGGCTTGTCAGGCGGGATGCAGTTCTTCCCGGATGGTATCGCGCACAGTGTCGGCCAGTGACCAGCCCTTGACGAATTCGCCCAGGGCTTCATTCATCATGGTTTGATAGCTGCCGCCCATTCTGTCTGCGCGTGCCTTGAACGCGGAGAGCGTGGCGTTATCAATCCGCATGGTGACGCGGGTCTTGCCGCCGTGTTCTGTTTGCAGACGCGCAAGGGCAGGAACTTCCGACACGGGCTTGGCGTCGGAAAAATCGAGATGGGAATATTTCTTGTGGAGTGGGTCAGAACTGGTTTTCATAGCGTTTCCTTTGTGGTTTTTCGGCTTTCCATGCCGAGATGAGGCGGATTGTTTCGCCGCGCAACGTCCATACGACAACCAGCAAGCGCCCTTTGCCTCCCATGCCGAGCGTGACGAACCGCTGTTCATCGTGATCCCGGTCTTCGTGCGTGAGCGCGAAGGGGTCAAGCAGAACCGGAGCGGCTTCGGCAAAGGTTACGCCATCATGGTTAGCCGGGTTGGCGGCGGCTTTTGCGGGGTCGAATTCGATTTTCATGAGGCAATGATATGCACAATCGTGCATATTGCCAAGGGGTCTTGCAGATACAGGCTGCGCCTGGGCAATCTTTTCAAAACCATCGCCGTCCGCAGAACCTAGTCCCGCAGTTCGTGCCCGGTCAGTCGAATAAACACGTCTTCGAGGTTGGAAGCGCGGTGGACGTAGCGAAGCGAAGGCGTGTTGGTCAAGCGCGTCAGGAGCGGCTCTGCGTTTTGGCAATAAAAAAAGGCCGTTTCGTTGCCGCGCTCAAGCCGAAAATCCGGCAGGGCGTTTGTCTGCCAGTCCGCCAGAAAACATTCCAGCGCCCCGGACGCGCTGCCATCGCTGATTTCCACGACTTCGGCCTCGATATGACGCGCAATCAGTTCATGGGGCGTCCCTTCCGCAATTTTCCTGCCCCGATCCATGATAATCAGGATGTCGCATAAACGCTCGGCTTCGTCCATGTAGTGCGTGGTCAGGAGCAGGCTTTTTCCCGCGTTCTTCAGGGTTTTCAGGCGTTCCCAGATAAGACGACGCGCCTGCGGGTCAAGGCCGGTCGTAGGCTCGTCCAGAAACAGAATATCCGGGTCGCCAACCAGCGCCCGCGCCAGAGTCAAGCGTCGCTTCATCCCGCCAGAAAGAGTATCAATACGGGCATCGGCCTTGTTTTCCAGCCCTGAAAACTGCAAAAGCCAGGGAATGCGCGGTTCAATCTCCGCAGGACGTATCCCAAAATAACGGGCGAACACGCGCAGGTTTTCGCGCACCGTAAAATCCGGGTCGAGATTGTCGAATTGAGGCACGACGCCAACTTTTGCGCGGGCGCGTTTGGCTTCTTTGGGAATCGCGCAAGAGGACAGGGTAATCGCGCCGGAATCGGGAATCGCCAGCCCAAGGCAGAGTTTCAGGGTCGTGGTCTTGCCCGCGCCATTGGGTCCCAGCAGGCCAAAGCAACGCCCCTTTTCCAGCGTAAAGGAGAGGCCATCCACAACGGGAACGCCGCCATAGGATTTCCCAAGCGCGTAAACCGAAAGAGGCGGCGCGTCAGTCATGATGCCAGGCGCGCAGCACGATGGCGCGGATCAGATCAAGACGACGATGAAAGAAGTGATCCGCGCCGGGAACGACCACGATGGGCAGACCTTGCGGTTCAGCCCAGGCCAGCACGTTGGCAAGCGGCACGGTAGTATCTTCGGCGCCATGAATGACCAGGGTATCAGGAGGAACCGCCGCCGTATCGTAAATACGGATACCTTCAATAAATCCGGCGGCGGTGCCGACCAGCACCAGCCGTTCTGCCGGACGGCCTTCCATATGCAGGCGTTGCGCCACACGGGTCTGGCAATACGCGCCAAAGGAATATCCCGCCAGTACGACTGGCAAATCAACCGGCAAATCCGCGCCATCCCGAACCATCTGCCGCGCCGCGTTCAGAACGGTCAACAGGTCATCGGTCTCGCCTTCCCCTTCGTCATGCGTCCCTTCGCTTTCCCCCACGCCCCGAAAATTGGGACGGAAAACCGCATATCCCAACTGAAGAAAGGTTTTCGCCAAGGTATGCACGACCTTATTGGTATTCGCGCCCCCGCCCGCAGGATGCGGATGGGCAATCAGGGCAATGCCGCGCAAGGCATCTCTAGGCATTTCAACGAGCGTATCAATTGCGCCTGCCGCGCCGGGAATCCGCATTCTTTCCGTGCACATACCGGGCATGAATCAGAGGTACTCGTATTCCAGCGTCTCGGCTGTTTCCTCGCGGGTGGAAAGCCCCAGACAGAAAACGCCGCTGCTATGCAGGTTCACGACGGTGTTGCGAACGAAAATTTCGTTCTTGTTCTTTTGCACAACGAAGGTGCCATTGGTACTGGTATCTTCCAGCAGATAGTGTTTTCCGCGCAGCATGATCCGGGCATGGGTGCGGGAAACGCGACTGTTCTTGACCACGATTCCGTTATGGAATTCCCGCCCCAGAGTAATAGAGGGATTCTCCTTATCCAGGGTAAAAGTCTTTCCCCCATACCGGATGCACAGGCATGGCGATTCCTCGTCGTTGGGCATCACGCTTTCTGGCGCGTCCGCATTGGCTTTGCCATCAGTGACGGAATCAATCAGGGTCACGGAAAAAGTAAGCCCCTCCGGGTCAAGGGAAATCTCATCAATCTGCTGCTCGAAAGGCGGGCGATATTGCTGGGCGCGGGGCAGCGCCTTGCCATAATCAATGGACTCACGCCAGAGAATTTCCATCAGGGGAATCGAAGCGCCGCCTTTGGGCAAAACCCATTCCATCTGCAAGTCCTTGACCATCAGGCCGCTGTCTTCGGCAGCCTTCTGGAACAGGTCGCGGTCGCAGAGAATCTGCCCCGGCATGACCTTGCCCAGAAGCATATCCGACATTCGAATCGCGGTATTTTCATCATGCGCGGTAAAAATGGCCACGCGAAGCGTCAGATGAACCCCGGAGATGGGCGGTAGTTCCGAAGCGCGTTTCTGCATGTCGGCCGCGCCAAGGCAGGCATCATCCAACTCGTTGAACGAGAAGGTGATGGTTGTGTTGGTGAGGCTCAACAACTGACCGCGCTGGGCAGAGCCAGCGCGTTCAATCCGCTTCAGGCAGCGTTCCACCGAGTGGTTCGCCTCTACCTTGCCGAGCCGTTCCGCCAGCATATCGCCGCCAATGACGTTTCCACGCACGATGACGCTCATAACGCATTCCTGTAAAGATAGAAACCAGATTTGACATCATGAATCATAACAACGCCAAGAGTATAGCGCGGAATATTATGAGATGAAAGGTAGAATCAGGAGATTGAACGGTCAAGTGATTTTGATTTTTCCCCAATGGATGACCTGCCGGGGGGATTCTTCCGGCATGAGAGCCTCGTTTTCTTCAGAAAAAATGGGCGCGCCAGGGGCAAGTTTTGCAAAATCGAACAGTGCAAAATCGGCCAGATGCGAGGGGACGACGTTCTGCAAGGCAGAAAAGACCGATTCGGTGCGTCCCGGAAAACGCGCGTCCCATTCCTGCATCATGGCGCGGATTTTCTGCCGTTGCAGATTATCCTGCGAGCCACAGAGATTACAGGGGATGATGGGAAATTCCATACCCCGCGCATAACGGGCGATGTCTTTTTCGGCGCAATAGGCCAAAGGACGGATGACCACATGCGCCCGATCGTCGGTCAGGAGCTTGGGCGGCATGGCTTTCAGCTTGCCGCCGAAAAAGAGATTGAGAAACAGGGTATGCACGATGTCATCGCGGTGGTGACCGAGCGCGATTTTATTGGCCCCCAGTTCTTTCGCCGTGCGATAGATGATGCCACGCCGAAGCCGCGCGCAGAGCGAACAGGTGGTTTTCCCTTCCGGGATCTTTTCTTTCACGACCGAATAGGTATCGGCTTCGACAATCCGGTATTCCACCTCGTTTTTCTGGAACCATTCCGGCAGGATGTGGGCAGGAAAGCCCGGCTGCTTTTGATCCAGATTCATGGCGATCAGGCGAAAGTCAATCGGCGCGCGCTTCTGGAGCAGGCGCAACAAATGCAGTAGGGTTTGCGAATCCTTGCCGCCGGAAACGCAGACCAGCACGGTATCGCCCGCTTCGATCATGCGGTAGTCGTTGATGGCCTGCCCGGTCTTGCGAAGCAGCCATTTTTCCAGACGTTGCAGGGTATGC
>JAISSL010000135.1 GCA_031273145.1 Zoogloeaceae bacterium
GGCATACTTCCTTGCTCATCGCGTTCTGCATCACGCCTGAAATAGCTAAACAGGAAACTGTGCAGCTTGCGCGGGAGATTGTGCCGCTTGCGTCGTTTGCACAGGATGAGAAGTGCGCCACTCACGCATCACCCAAGGTGGGCAATACGGTCAAGATATCCTACACCTGTACAGAGCCGCCTTCCAGCGGCGAAGGCGAGATCACCTTCCAGAGCGATACCGCCCATGCCATAACCGTGCGGGATACGCTCGACAAAGACCTGAATTCGCAAACCTCGTGGCGCTGGCTGGGGGCGGATTGTGGCAAGGCGCAACCGCACAACTGATAGTTTGTGCGTGAAAAAGACAGGGAAGAAGATTGACAGCCCCCTGCTTTCTTATTAAAATTGCGCCCTTTTGAATTTCACAGGCAAAGGATGCCGTCAATGAAAACTTTTTCCGCCAAGCCGCATGAGGTGGAACGCGACTGGTTTGTGGTAGATGCTTCCGGCAAGGTGCTGGGGCGTCTTGCCAGCGAAATCGCGCGTCGTCTGCGCGGCAAGCATAAGGCGATCTATACCCCGCATGTGGATACCGGCGATTTCATCATCGTGACCAACGTCGAAAAGCTGGTCGTGACCGGCAACAAGGCGGAAGACAAGAAGTATTTTCGCCATACGGGGCATCCCGGCGGCATCTATGAGACCAGCTTCAAGAAGATGCAGCAGCGTTTTCCTGAGCGGATTCTGGAAAAGGCCGTCAAAGGCATGTTGCCGAAAGGCCCGCTGGGTTATGCCATGCTGAAAAAGCTGAAATGCTATGCGGGCGATACGCATCCCCACAGCGCCCAACAGCCCAAGGCATTGAACATCTGAGGACAAGACAAAATGGCAGTGAGTTATTACTACGGCACAGGGCGACGCAAAAGCGCGATTGCCCGTGTGTTCATGAAGCGCGGCAACGGCGAGATTACGGTCAACGGCAAGCCGGTGGATGAATTCTTCTCCCGCGAAACCGGGCGGATGATCGTGCGTCAGCCCCTGCAACTGGTGGATCAGCTAAACGGCTTCGACATCAAGGTGAATGTCATTGGCGGCGGCGAATCCGGGCAGGCGGGCGCAGTACGGCATGGCATTACCCGCGCCCTGATCGAATACGACGCAACCCTGAAGCCTTCCCTTTCCGCTGCCGGTTTTGTGACCCGCGACGCCCGCGAGGTGGAACGGAAAAAGGTCGGTCTGCACAAGGCAAGGCGTCGGAAACAATTTTCCAAACGCTGATTTTTTCAGGCCGTTCTCGAAATTTCATCGAAGAAAAGGCCGCCTTGTGTACAAGGTGGCCTTTTTAATTGTTATCATTGCCCCTTCTAAAAAATACCCGAGATGTGAGGAGACAAGATGCGTTCCAGATGGTTTCGCCGTTTGCACCATTACTCTGGGATTCGCGCAGACAAGCTGGTGATTCTTCCGAGCGCGATCGGTTATTACCAGCTTGCGATAGCGGCGGTCATAGCGATGGCGTTTTTCCTGTTGGGATACGGCGCCAACGTCATTACCCGTTCGCCGGAAGAACGAAACGTCGCGGACTTGCAGGCGAAGGTTGCGGAATTGCAAACTTCGCTGGATGAGAGCGGCAGCGCGCTGACCAGCCTGGAGATGACGCGCAGCGCCAAGCGCGGGCTGGAAGATGAATTGCGGAGCATTTCCAGCGATCTCGCGGTCGTCAAGGATGATCTGGCCTATTTCCTGGGTCTGGTTCCTGTTGGAACCCAGGCGGGAGAGGTTCAGCTTGAGCGTTTGTCCATCCGCTCCGATCCCAATATTGAGGGACAGTACCGTTACAGCGTCCTGGTCGGTTATAATGCCGGCCGCCAAACGATAGGCTTTACCGGGCGGCTGCAATTTCTGCTGGACGTGGAACGGAATGGACAGAAGGTTCAAATTGTCTGGCCTGATCCCAAGGAATCTGGTATGCTATCGGATTTTCGGGTACAAACCCATCAGTGGGTACGCAAGGAAGGGCTGATTTCCCTTGCGCCCAACGATGTCCTGAAAAAGGCAGAGCTTTTACTGTTTCAGGGCGATGTCCGGCGTACTGCCACAAGCGTTACTTTCTAACCAGGAGAATCCTCATGTTTGCCAAAAAAACCAATACTGGCGCGTCTGCCCAGATTGACAGTCTGATCGGTCATGGAACGAAAGTGGAAGGAAACATTTCCTTCTCGGGTGGGTTGCGGGTAGATGGCGAAATTCATGGCAAGGTCATTGCCCAGACGCCGCAGGCAACCTTGATGTTGAGCGAGCAGGGCGCTATCCACGGGCATGTGGACGTAGCTCATCTGATCGTCAATGGCGCAATCAACGGGCCGGTGCGGGCGACGGAATTTCTGGAACTGCATCCCAAGGCGCGGATTATCGGCGACGTTGAGTATGGGATGATCGAAATCCAGCAGGGCGCCCTGATTGAAGGGCATCTGATTTTGAGGCGTGAGCACGCCAAGGGCGAGGAACGGAACGACAAACAACAGGAGCCGTTCATCATTGATGGCGAATGAGCGGACGCGACGCGCCTGCCCTGATGTCCTTCTCAACCCTTGTTTTTAGAAGCACAGACCATGACTGAGACACTCCCCATTATTTTCACCGACAATGCGGTGAGCAAGGTGCGCGAGCTGATTGCGGAAGAAGGCAATCCCGAACTGAAACTCCGGGTTTTCGTGACCGGCGGCGGCTGTGCCGGCTTTCAGTACGGTTTTGCCTTTGAAGAAACGGTAAACGAGGACGATGCCCACTTTGAAAAGGATGGCGTGACCCTGTTGATAGACCAGATGAGCTATCAATATCTGGTGGGCGCGGAGATTGACTATACGGAAGGTCTGCGCGGTTCCCAGTTCGTCATCCACAATCCGAACGCGACTTCCACCTGCGGCTGCGGCTCATCCTTTGCCGTGTAACTGCCTTGTGGTCTGCAAGACTTGCGGACTGCATAGGCTAGGGAGATATCGCGGTGGATAGCGTCAAGCGGGAATACGAGTATCGTCCCAAGTGGTCAGCGATCATCCTTTGCGCCGTGTGCTTCGGCTCGTGCGCCGCTTTTTTCGGGTTTGAAGCCGTAAATAATGAGCGCGGCCTCATCATCAACCATGTCATCGAACTCAGCCCGACCTGGGCGACCGGGTTTTATTGGGCGCTGACTGCGGTATGCGTCGGCTTTGTCGTCCTCGCCGCATTCCTCACCTACCATCGGCTTACCTTTCGGCAACGGCTTGTGTTCGGCGCGATGGCTATGAC
>JAISSL010000156.1 GCA_031273145.1 Zoogloeaceae bacterium
GCCGACGGATGACGGCATCTACGGCCTTCATATCTTCCCCGATCAGGGGGTAAAGCTGTTGCAACGACAAAATGGCTCCCGTTCCGCAAAAAATTGGACGCATGTTAGAAGCCCTGCCCCGCCAGTGTCAATAGCGACGCCCCATGCTGTAGGGAACAGGTAATCTGTCCGGGTTCATGATGTGCCAAAGAGGTCAATCGCTGTCTGTCCGAAACCTGGCGGGCGGCTTTCAATGCTGAATTCAAACCGGACAAACCTATTTGTTGTCAACCGCCGGACGCGGGTATGGAAACTTGCATCTGTTCGCGCAGCCAGTCCCGCCATGTACGAAAGAATACCGGATCAAGCGCCGCGATGATCGAGCGTCGCCACGGCGAGGCGGCGGAGAAATCATCATCCTCGAAAGTGGCGACCTGCCCGCCCATTTCTTCCAGCATCAACTGTCCCGCCGCGTAGTCCCAGAGATGTTCGCCGCCATGCGTGATGGCATCCAGACGCCCTGCCGCAAGGTAGCACCAGTCCAGAACGGAAGAACCCAGGTTGCGCTGCGAATATATCGGCGCTTCATGCACAATCCGCAAGGCCAGATGCGGAGGCAGACGCTTGAAATCAATGCTGGCTACCGCATCCGCCAACGGCTTGCCCACCGGTTCATGCGCCGGAAGGCGCGCGCCATCCACCCACAGGCCGCCGCCCTTGTAGCTCGAATAAACCTCTTTCATCATGGGAAGACAGGAAACCCCCAGCACTGGCTTGCCTTCCCGCAGTAGCGCGACAGAAACGGCAAATTGCGGCAAGCCCACCAGAAAATTGGTGCTGCCGTCAATCGGGTCCATGACCCACGCGCCTTCCGAAAAGCCCCGTTCCCAGGCTTCCTTCTGTTCTTCGCCTGTCATTTCCTCGCCGATCATGGGCAGGTCGGCAAGCCGGGAGAGTTCGCGCATCAGGGCTTCCTGCGCGGCAATATCCGCTTCCGAAAAGGCAGAGCCATCCGCTTTTGTCCGCCCGGAAACCTTGAGAAAACGCGGCAGGACTTCCCGCTCGGAAATTTCCCGCACGATCCGCTCTACGGTAGGGCGCAACTCCGCCAGTTGAGAGAAATCAAGAGACATATGCGTTTCCCTTTATTTCTGCCGCCATTTCAACGAACAGCCGATGGATGCCTGCTGCTTTTCCGGGCCGCGCCCGCTATGGACGACTTCCGTCATCGCAAGCAGCAAATCGCTTTTTGCGTCGGCGGGAACCGCGCGCGCGTTCATGCCGGAACCATCGAACCTTCCCCGATATTGCAGGGCGCGTTCCGCGTTGAAGCCGAAGAAATCGGGCGTGCATACCGCGCCATAGGCATGGGCAACCGCCTGACTTTCATCGTACAGATAGGGAAAGGAAAAATTGAGGGCATCCGCGAGCGCGACCATTTGCCTGAAGCTGTCTTCGGGATAGGCTTTTGTGTCATTGCTCATGATGGCGGCGACCCCGATGCCAAGCGCCTGAAGGCTGCGGCAATCCGCGACCAGCCGGGGCAAAATCGCCTGCACGTAGGGACAGTGATTGCAGATGAACATCACCAGAAGGCCGGATTTTCCGCTGACTGAAGCCAGACTGTGCGTTTTTCCATCCACGCCTGGCAGGGAAAAATCCGGCGCCTGCCAGCCAAAATCGCAAACCGGGGAAGAAAGAGCAACCATGACAAACCTTGTGAAATAAAGAAACGGGGCATGATAGCACTCCTGCACTGCGTATCGGCAAGGCTTTTCCGCAGTCAACTGTAAAAAATACCCTTCACTGTGAAATATAGAAAAAGCCCACATGAAGCGGGTTTGAGGGAAAAGTTTGGTTTGACAAGGTTATCATGTGTTGTTATTATCTCCAACATGAAAGCTGAACTCCTCGTTGATCGCCGCGTTACTCTCACCGTTGATGCCTTCATCGAAATGAAGCTGTGGCGCTTGCCAGAACCCATTCCCGGCAGCGCGCATTTCTTCAAATACAGTCTGGCCTACGTTGTCAAAGGGGTTTGCGTGCTGCGCTACGACAATGAGCGCGGCAAGGGAGATCACCGACATGATGGCAACGTGGAATCCAGAATCACCTTTCACAACCCAGACCAGCTCATGAACGATTTTCTTGCCGATGTCACAAGGTGGAATCATGAAAACTATCATTCTTGAAGTTGCCCGCCCGGAAGAGGCATTTCAGGCATTTGCAATGGCGTGGAAAACCGGCAAGGCGGAAGGGGAAGCACGGATTTCCTTCGCTTCCCCGGAACTCCTGTGGAAAACCCTGACCGAAAAACGCTGGAATCTTCTAAAGTCGCTGGCTGGGGCAGGCAAGGTTTCCATCCGGGAAGCGGCAAGGCTTGTCAAGCGCGACGTGAAGGCCGTGCACGGCGACGTGACGGCGCTTGTAAACGCGGGGGTACTGACGCGCACCGAAGAAGGCATCGAATTTCCGTATGAGGCCGTGCATGTGGATTTCATGCTGAAAGCCGCATGAATTGGACGTTTGGACGGGAGATATTCGGGCAGTATCAATATCTTCTTGCAATCAGAAAATATTGAAAACAGTACCCACTCCGTCATTCCTGCGAAGGCCGGAATCCAGTAAGACCCCAGGGTTTTCGCATGAAGGGGATGATAGACCACTATTTTATGCTGTCGTAAAAATACTGGATTCCGCGACTTCGCGCGGAATGACAACCAGACCCCGCTCGTCATTCTGCGTACCGCGAAGCGGCGTCGCAGAATCCACTACGCGGGACATTGGAAGCTGGATTCCCGCCTACGCGGGAATGACGGAGTGGTATAAATCTCTTCCTTTTCTGGACGCCACAAAATATTGACGCTCCCACGCGCCTGCCCTGCCCTGATACAAAATCGGATGAATCATCATCCATTCGATGCTAGGATGTCATTTTTTCGTTTCAGGGTTTTTATACTCCATGTCCGCACACAACACCCTCCGCCGTTTGACCTTGACCGACTTCGCCCGGCTCTACCAGAGCCAGGAAAAAATCGTCATGCTGACCTGCTACGATGCCAGCTTCGCCGCCCTCATGGATGCGGCAGGCGTAGAACTCCTGCTGGTGGGAGATTCCCTGGGCAACGTCATACAGGGAGAAGATTCCACGCTGCCAGTCACCCTGGAACAGATGGCCTATCACACCGCCGCCGTCAAGCGCGGCGCAACCCGCGCCATGATCGTCGCCGATCTGCCGTTCGCCACGGCGCAACTGGGCGCGGAAGATACGTTCCGCAATGCCGCCAGATTGATGGCCGCCGGCGCGCAAATGGTCAAACTCGAAGGCGGAGAACTCATGGCGGATACCGTCGAATTCCTCGTTCGGCGCGGCATTCCGGTCTGCGGACACATCGGGCTTACTCCGCAATCCGTGCATCAACTGGGCGGCTTTCACGTCCAGGGCAAGAACGAATCCGGGGCAAAACAGCTCTATGCCGACGCCAAAAGCCTTGCCAGCGCAGGCGCCAGCATGATCGTGCTGGAAGCCATGCCGGGCGACCTCGCCGCCCACATCACGCGCGAAATTTCCGTCCCCACCATCGGCATTGGCGCAGGCAAAGAAGTTTCCGGTCAGGTGCTGGTGGTCTACGACATGCTGAACATCTCCACCGGCAAAAAGCCCCGCTTCGTCAAGGATTTCATGGTTGATACCGGCAGCATCCAGGCCGCCCTTGCCGCATACGTGCGGGAAGTAAAGGCGGGCGCTTTTCCCGCCCCTGAACATACTTACTGATTGAGCAACCATCATGCAGACCTTTTCCCGCATTGCCGACCTGCGCCAAGCCTTGCAGCAAAAAAGGGCGCAGGGAGAAAAAATCGCCTTCGTGCCCACCATGGGCAACCTGCATGAAGGCCATATCGCCCTGATGCAGGCGGCGCATACCCATGCGCCAACCGTGGTCGCCAGCGTCTTCGTCAATCGCCTGCAATTTGGCCCCGGCGAAGATTTCGACCAGTATCCCCGCACCTTGCAGGAAGATCAGGCAAAGCTCGCCGCTGCCGGGGTGCATCTGCTCTTTGCGCCGGATGAGCGCGAACTCTATCCAGAACCGCAGGGCTATTTCGTCGACCCGCCGGAATTGCAGCATCTGCTGGAAGGGGAATTTCGTCCCGGCCATTTTCGCGGCGTCGCCACGGTCGTGCTCAAGCTCTTCAATGCCGTTCAGCCCAACGTAGCCCTATTCGGCAAGAAGGATTACCAGCAATTGATGCTGATTCGCGCCATGACCCGCCAACTTTTGCTGCCCATTGAGATTATCGGGATGGATACGGTTCGTGCCGAAGACGGATTGGCGTTGTCATCACGCAACAGTTATCTTTCTCCCGCCGAACGCGCCGAAGCGCCGCGCCTCTACCGCACCCTGAACGAATTGCGCGCGGCCATTCTGCGCGATGGAACAGGGGCAATCGAAGCCCTGACAGCCGCCGCACAGGAAAATCTGGCGCAACATGGCTGGAAGACTGATTATCTGGCCGTGCGGCAGCAGTCCGACCTGCATCCTCCTTCACCGGATGGAGCGCAAAAACTGGTGATTGTGGCCGCCTCCCGCCTGGGTTCCACCCGCCTGATTGACAATCTGGAAATTTAGGTTTTTCATCTTTCGCAAGGTAACGGCAAAGCTGATTCCGGCACTTGTGCAGAACGATTTGACAGCGGGAAATTTGCCGTTACAATGCCCTTCCCCAATACTTGCAATGGGTACTGCCATGCAACGAATCATGCTCAAATCCAAGCTCCACCGGGTTACTACGACCCATTCCGAACTGCATTACGAGGGTTCCTGCGCGATTGATGAAAATTTGCTGGAAGCTGCCGACATTCGGGAGTACGAGCAGATCGAAATCTGGAACATCAATAATGGCGAGCGTTTCAGCACTTATGCCATTCGCGCCGAACGCGCCTCTGGCATTATCTCGGTCAATGGTTCCGCAGCCCGCAAGGCCGCGCCCGGCGACCTGCTGATTATTGCCAGTTTCGTGCATCTGAAAGAGGCCGAGATAGCGCAGCACAAGCCCAGGCTGGTCTATGCGGACGCGAAAAACCGCATCGCCCGTACCGGAGGGCATATTCCCGTTCAGACATCAGGGCAGGAAGAAGGCTCGTCAAAGGGGGTTGCGCCTGCTGCGGCAAGCAAATCCAGGTCAGCAAGGAAGGGAAAGAAGGCATCGTAGTGCCGATCCGCCTCACCGTTTCGCCCGAAAAAGCCCGGTTGCAACCGGGCTTTTTGCTTCTTTCGCATTTTGTTTTGCCATGCCGCTAAAATTTTTCGTTTTTTCCTTGCGCCTGTAGTAGTATGCGGGTTGTCTTTTTTCATGCCACCCTCGTTTTCAAAGGAGCAAAAAATGCAGTTTGATACTCATCTGTTTGGCAATGTGGAAGTCAATCCTGACCAGATCATCGAGTTTCCCCACGGATTGATTAGCTTCGAGAGCAACAAACGCTTCATGCTGATCCATGAAGCCATCACAGGGCAAGACCCGGTCAGTTTTACGCTCCAGTCTCTGGACGACAAGACCCTGGCCTTCCAGATCATTGACCCGACCGCGCTTGGCTTTACCTATGAACTGGAACTCTCCGATGAGGAAATCCGGCTCATCAAGCTGGAAAAACCGGAAGATGCCGCCATTCTGCTGGTGCTTTTCAAGCAGGAAGACGGCGCGGCTATCCGTCTGGGCGCGAACCTTCGCGCGCCGCTGGTGCTGAATCCCAAATCGCGGCTTGGTCTGCAAAAACTCATGCACAAGACCCGGCCCAACATCACGCTCTCCAACCTGAGCGCCACCGCCGCCTAAGCCGTTTTTCCGGCTTCACGCTTCAAACGCTCTTTCTGCGCCGCAGGAAGAGCGTTTTGTCGTGCGCCGATTTTAGCCGTCTCCCCCTCGTCATTTTCGCGCAGGCGGGAATTCAATGCTTTTGCGTCTCCCCACTCCGTCATTCCCGCGTAGGCGGGAATCCAGAACTGTAACGGGACGCAGGTTGCGTCCCCTACGAATTTTTCAATGCGCGATACCGTTGAATATGTCCGTAGGGGCGGCAACCTGCCGCCCGCTTCATCTCTGACCGCTCACATTACTGGCCTATCCAGATATTCGCGGGAACGCATTTCTATCAGGCGACTGACGGTACGGGCGAATTCATGCGCGCCGGTGCCGGTCACATAGAGTTCTTCTGCGGCGCAGTCTGCCGTCAGGATGAGTTTTATGCGATGTTCGTAGCAAATATCCACGAGCCAGGTGAAGCGACGCGCTTCGGCGGACTGGTATTGCGTCATCCGGGGAATGCCGGAAACGAACAGG
>JAISSL010000235.1 GCA_031273145.1 Zoogloeaceae bacterium
GCGCTCCTTGAAAACAGGCCGGGGAGCGCCGGGTCGGTAGCGGTCTATAACCATCTGGCGCAGACCTTTGGCGCGATTACGCCGGAAGCCGCGCACAAGGGACTGGAACTCTACGCCGAACACGCCGAAGAAGCGCGTCAGTTTCCCGGCAAACATCCAAACATTGACCGTCTCCTGCGCTTGACGGATGCCGCGCAAACCCTGCGGGTCAAGCCGGTTTTTACGCTTGGGGCGGATTGAAATGAAACGCGCCATGCCGGATTTTTGTCTGTCCTGCCGGAAGGGGCTTATCGTGGCGCTGCTTGTCACGAACCTGAGTGGTTGTGCATCAATCCACGCTGATGATGTAGCGCATGGTTTTTACATATTGACGATTCCAATATGGTATCCAATACTTAGTGTAGCTCGTTGGGTTATTGATACTCCAATACTGGCAAGAGCGGAGAAAAAAGCCAATGCAGCGGTGGCTCGGAAACCTCTGGTTCAGAAAGCGCGTGATTATCTGAAAGCTGCTTGCGAGCAGGACGAGCAGCTTTTCATCAAACCTGGCATCACTCTGGGCGAAGACAACAAAATCCTGATTCTCCGTAGCAACCAAGGGGATGCGCCCCTGCCGTTGCTGGAGACGGCTCCAGAGGTATCCGCGCCTGACGAGATCATTGCATTTCGGAAGTGTTTTCGCAAAGAAAGCAGGAAAGAGAGTATCCGCATGTTCAGGGAAATCCAGTATGGATACGTTATTCCTTGGGATGACGACAAAACGCTGTACGCGGCATGGGATGCGTTTCCAGAATCCACAGCAGCAGAGCGAAAATTCTTCATCGAGACCGGCACGGGAAAATACATCCAGCGCGCCAGCAAGGCTTTCTGGGAGCAGGCCGGGTTGCGCGAACGGGTAATCAAGGAATACTCGACACTTGTGAATGCGCGTGATGCTAGCGCTAGGTATTACACGTCTGCACAACACTATAAATACTCTTCGGAGCAGAGACTTTTCGATCTTCCGATTGACGCGCCGCCCAGCGCCAAGTATGCGCTTTCGATTGAGGACATTTCCACCCTTGAAGATCGCGCTCATTGGGTTGGGCGCGGCAGGCTGCGATTGACAGAGCGGGAGACGGGAGAAACCGTTGCGGAATATATCGGTTTTGTGGCAAACCTTATCCCAGGGTATCAGAGGAAATCGCCCTGGCGCTGGAAAAACTCTGATGGGGCAGATAAAGATGATTATCGGTACTGGGATGATGTTCAGCGCAGCGAAGACACCGAACTATGCCCGAATGCGGCAAAGGACCCATATGAGATTGTCCGCAGCTTTCTTCAAAAAATTCTGGACGAAATAAAGCAGCCATGATGATGAAAAGCGTTGCCGGTTCAAGCGCGTCCCATTCTGCGTCTCCCAACCCGTCATTCTCGCCTATGCGCACTGCTGTCCGGGATAATTTTCATGAGAACAACCTCGGTTGAATGCGGGCAAATTCCTGCTGTTGTTCTTGCCTTCGTCGCTTCATGATGGCTTGCGTCTGCGGGCGCATGAAGAGATTGGGACGCAGTTCGGCCAGTAACATCCACAGTCTGCCTTTGAAGCGGGAGGCTGCGCTGTGAATCAGCAGCAGGGCGTAGGTAATCATGGCGCTCAGGATCTGTATCTTCACCGCGTTTTCGCTACGCCCTAAAAAAGTCTTGAGGTTCAGGTGTTGCTCGATCCATTTGAAGAACAGTTCGATCTGCCAGCGTGACTTGTAGCGTTGGGCAATGACACTGGTCGGACTGTTTAGATCGTTGGTAGCCAATACCAGCGGGGTGGATTGATCCGGGCGAGCCACCGTCACCCGGCGCAACTGTGTGCGGTAGGGGTTTTTGCGCCCGCTGCCCGGCTAAGGGTTCGAGAAGGTCACTTCAGGATGCCGTCCTCGCCCTCTTCTCCCAATGGGCGTTCCTGTACCAGGGATAGTCGCGCATTCTTCTTGAAGCGGGTCACGAATGTTGCCCCGGACTGATGGATATCATGCCACCAGGTGTAGTTGCAGTAACCTTTGTCGAAGACGTAGATGGCTCCGGGTTCAATGGCAAGTCGCACACCTTCATCTCAGTCATTGACGTTGGCAGGCGTCTTCCTGCGCGGAATCTTGATCTTCGGACATTTCAGGCGTCCCCGTCGTCATCTTGAACAGAGTCGCATTCTACCGGGATTCCCTTCTAAATTGTCTTTACACAAAAAAATACGGGATGCGAATCCGGTTCGCTCCCGTATTTTTTGCTGGCAGGATGGGAAAAAGCTACTTTTTTTTCAGGGATTCAAGCGCCTTCTCGGCATGCTCGGTCCCTTGGTCTGCCGCCTCTTGCAACCACTTCACGGCCTCGGCCTCATTCTTGGCTACGCCTCGACCCTCGGCGTACATCATGCCAAGGGAAACTTGAGCATTCCCCTCTCCCTGTTCTGCCGCTAGTCTGTACCACTTCGCGGCCTCGGCATCATCTTTGGCGACGCCTTCACCCCAGGCGTACATCCTGCCAAGGGCAAGTTGAGCATGCACCTCTCCCTGTTCTGCCGCTAGCGTGTACCACTTCACGGCCTCGGCATCATTTTTGGCTAGGTTCCAAAAACCAAAGTCATACGCTGCGCCAAGATTAAATTGAGCATCCGCATCTCCCTGTTCTGCCGCCTTTTTGACCTCCTCAAACTTGGCGATGTCCTCAGCACTCTGAGATTCGTTCACATTGGTAGCGGCAACACTTTGAGGCGCATCCGAACTTTGAGGCGCATCCGAGCACCCTGCCAGCATCCCCGCCAGAACAAGGCCCGCGACCAAGCATCCCATCCACCTCTGTATCCTTGATAAAAACATGTCTTTCTCCTGATGAGCGTGAAAAGGCGGCATTTTAACCCTTGTTTCTGCCTTGCGTCCATCGTGGGCGCGGCCTTGCTGCAATGCCGCATATAGACGTTGCCTTACGACGATTGCCCATGCTGTCAACATGCCTGTATGACTGCATTGTGAAACTCTCCTTGCCTATCCATGCGTTTTCCGCTATTGTTGCATCGCAACAACGATAAGGGCATTATTTTGTGCAGTGCAAAAATAATGCTGGCGTCCGCAGAAAAACCATGCCGATAATGTCCTCATGTTGCGCCTTTGCCGCGCTTTCCCAAAGAAGCGCCGCAAAAGCAGCCGCGATGCCGTATCAAAGGTTTTTTAACTTGTTTGATAGGAGGAAGCATTATGGATTCTGGAAGCACAGCATTTATGATGGTTTGCACGGCACTGGTGTTCATCATGACGCCGGGACTGGCGCTCTTTTACGGAGGGCTTGGCAGACGCAAGAACGTGGTCAGCAACATGATGAATTCCATATTCGTCATGGGTCTGGGAATGGTACTCTGGTACCTGATCGGCTACAGCATGGCATTTGGCGGAACGGGCCTGTTCATCGGCGGATTCGACAAAGTTGCCCTGGTCGGCATCACCAAGGATAGCCTCTCTGACGCCGGACCAATCCCTGAACTCGTCTTCGTCGCGTTCCAGATGATGTTTGCGGTCATCACGCCCGCCATCATCACCGGATCGCTGGCCGACCGGATGAAATTCAAGGCGCTGTTCGGATTCATCGTCCTTTGGTCCATCCTCGTGTATTACCCCATGGCGCATATGGTCTGGGGCGA
>JAISSL010000278.1 GCA_031273145.1 Zoogloeaceae bacterium
AAAATATCGCATTCCCGCAGCAATCCGCCGCTCTCCATAGTAAAGCCGGGAAAGAAAAAGTGTGTGACAAGCGGCAGGCGCGGATGCGGCGAGGCAAGGCCATGACAGCCTTCTATCCAGTCTTCGGCGCTTAAATATTCCAGATTGAGCCAGCAGGGCGGTTCGCCCTTCCGGAGGCGTTCAAGCATGGCTTCCAGATACGACGCGGGCAATTCGCAGGCGAAGGCCGCAATGACGCAATCGGCGACTTCCAGCGTTTGCGTAGCGTCCGGCCAGGGAAAAATTTCCACGCGGTCGCAGCCCTGCGGCGCAATCAGGCGCAGGGGCGCATGGTCATCCAGCCAGAGGCGCACTTGCGCCTCGTGCTCGATGGCCAGTTGCCGCGCCAGACGCCAGCAAACGCCCAGGTCGCCGAAATTATCAACGACCCGGCAGAAAATATCCCAACGATGGGGAACCATTCAGTGCCGCTCCTTTTTGCCCCTTGTTTTGCAAGGAAGGTTAACTAAATTACGCCGGGATAGGATATTTATGGCGACAATTGTGGCAGAATAGTCCAACTTCTCTGTCAATGCGTGATACAAATCCGCGCTAGGAGTCATGATGAAATTCTTTGCATTAGCTTTGTTTTTGCTGGCGGGCGCTGCGTCCGCAGTCGAAGTCGGTCTGGCTGGCGTCATGGGCAGCAAGGCGCTTCTGGTGATTAATGGCAGCAGCCCCCGCGCGTTTGCCGTTGGCGAGCAGTATAACGGGGTCAAGGTCATTGAGGTGCAGCCGCAAGGCGTCGTGCTGGAAATACAGGGACAGCGCCGTTCCCTGAGAGTAGGGCAGAACGCGGCAAGCTCGGCGGCTCCCGGTCAGGATGGCGCGGTAGCAAGGCTAACGGCGGATAGCGCGGGACACTTCTTCACCAATGGGCAGATCAATGGGCGCTCGGTCAAATTCGTGGTGGATACGGGCGCTTCTTCCATTTCCATCGGGCCTGCCGAAGCGCGAAAACTGGGGCTGGATTTGAGCCGGGGGACGCAGATGCAACTGTCTACGGCGAATGGCGTGACGCCTGCGGTGGGTATCAAGCTGGATACGGTGCGGGTGGGCGACATTACCCTGCGGAACGTGGATGCCGTGGTGGGACAACAGGATATGCCGTTTGTCCTGTTGGGCATGAGTTTTCTCAACCGAACCAACATGCAGCGCGAAGGCGATATTCTGCTCTTGAAACAGCGGTTTTGAAGATGGCGCGGGCGGTTGAGCGTCTTGGCGCCTTGCTGTCGCCAAATCCGGTTCCCCCGACCGACGCAGACGATTTCGACCATATGTCGCATGGCGTATGGAGCGCGGAAAATCTCATTCCGGCGGCGGTGCTGATTGCCCTTGTTTCCCGCGCCTCAGGCGAGCATATCTTGCTCACCCAACGCACCGACCATCTGAACGACCATCCGGGACAAATCAGCTTTCCCGGCGGGCGTATGGAAGCGGACGATGCCACTCCGGCGCATACCGCGCTACGCGAGGCGTGGGAAGAAATCGGCCTGGATGCCTCTTTGCCGCGCATTCTGGGATATTTGCCCGATTACCGCACCGCGACGGGTTTTCTGATTCATCCGGTCGTGGCCTGCCTGCAACCGCCTTTCGACCTTCAGCCGGATGCCTTTGAAGTTGCGGAAGTCTTTGAAGCGCCGCTCGCCGTCCTGTTCGATCCGAGCCGCCATCGCCGCGAGCATATCGTTTATAAGGGACAGCGCCATGCGTACCACGTCATCGAATGCGAGACGGAAGGAGGCATCTCCCGCCGCATCTGGGGCGCAACAGCAGGGATGCTGCTTTCCCTCAAACGATGCTGCGCATAGCGATTGAAAAACCTTCGGTACTGCAAGCGGGAGAGGGGATGTTCACACGCCGCCCGTGTTCACAACCTCGGATCAACAGACTCGCTTTCCATCGCCAACACTCCAAATACACACTCATGCACCCGGTAAAGCGGCTCATTGCGCGCAAACCGTTCCAGCGACTCCACGCCAAGGGCAAATTCATTCAGCGCAAGATTGCGTTTTTTCGCCAGGGAACGCTTTTTGAGCCGCGCCAAGTTTTCCTCAAGCAGATATTCAGGGCCGTATATGATACGCAAGTATTCGCGCCCACGGCATTTTACGGCGGGTTGCAACAATTCCGTGCCTTTTCTGGCAACGAAATCAAAGGGTGTTCCACCCATCCCTTCCGAGCCTGATGCCGTCAACGCTCCCCACCATTCCACTCCTGCCGCTACGCTGTTTTCGTCCAGCACATCCACCAAAAGATGATCGGTTGCCATAAAAATAGGGTCTGTTCCGGTCATGTACCTGGCGATGGTTTCAAGATGCCAGAGGTGATTTTCGCCACACCAGGTCTTGCCTTCCGTGGCAAGCAGGTGAAAGGGCGCAATCCGGTAATCTTCCAGACTTTTTACGTCCCAGCAATAACGGCGATAGGCATCCGTGTATAGATTGAGCGCATCGGCACGGGTTCGATAGCGTTCCAATAATTCGGACAAATCCGCCTTCTGGCTCGACTCCGCCTTTACGTCAATCGCCTTGTCTCCAAGCGCCGTAGCCGCTTTTTCTATTGCCTCAACGACCATCGTCAACCCGCTTCGTCCGGCGCGTCCAACGGGCGCATACTGTTCTTCCAGCAACTTCTGCGCCTTGGCCGACCACGGCATGAGTTCGGTATCCAGACATACCCAATCGGTATTGAACGCGCCCCAAAAATCAGAGGCACTCAACACCACCTGAAGCCGCGTCAGGAGGCTATGCTCCGTTTCGCCCTTGTCAAAGAAAGGCCGCCCGGTTCTCGTGTAAATAATTCCGAAGCTGCCGTCATTGACCTTGAATCGCCGCACGGCAGTTTCCGCATCCCTGCACAGCACAATCACCGCGCGGGAACCCATGTGTTTTTGTTCGCACACGACCTTGCCCACGCCGCGCGTCTTGTAATAATCGAAACCTTCGCGGGGATATTCCAGAACCCCCGGCAATTTGCTGGTTTCGCATGGCGACATGGTAGGCGGCAGGTAGATAAGCCAGTGCGGATCGGCGGCAAAGCGGCTCATCACCTCCAATGCGGCGATGGAATTTTCCGCATTGATTCTGATATTGTGCCGCAAACGGGTATTGAGAAATTTCTGTCCCAATACATCGTCTATGTTCAGCATATCGTCATTCTCAATGGGCTTATCGAGAAATGGCTTGACCGGCGTGTAATATTCGCGCGCCGCCTCAACCTGCACGATTTCCTTTTCAGGATACTTAAAGCAAGAGAGCTTGCCGCCGAAAACACAGCCCGTGTCAATGCAATACGTGTTGTTGACGGCTTCCACTTCGGGAACCGGGGTGTGCCCAAAAACGACGATCGCCTTGCCGCGATATTCATTCGCCCAGGGCAGGCGCACAGGCAAGCCGTATTCATCCGTCTCTCCCGTCGTGTCGCCATACAGGCAAAAATCCCGCACGCGGGCGCTGCCCCGCCCCTGATATTTCTCCTTCACCCCCGCATGAGCCACGACCAGTTTGCCGCCATCGAATACATAATGGCTGATAAGGCCAGCCAAAAAGGTTTTGACTTCTGCGATGAATGTTTCATTTTGAGTGCCCAGTTGTTCAATGGTCTTATCCAGTCCATGCGTCACCTGCACATTGGAGCCGCGCAACTGTCTCAACAACTTGACATCATGGTTGCCCGCGATGCAATACGCGGTACCTGCCTGAACCATGGTCATCACCAGGCGCAAACCCTCTACATTCTTCGGGCCTCTGTCACAGAGATCGCCAAGGAACACCGCCCTGCGTCCTTCTGGCGGAACGGCCACACAATT